>NZ_JAJNIU010000020.1:0-47311 GCF_022386355.1 Mammaliicoccus sp. L-M44
GTAGTACATTTGGCTGATCTTCTCAGTGCCCTTTTAGGGCTGGTCAGTAATAGAGGCTTATAGCCGCAGAACAAACCACCCGTTAAACGGGGGGTTTTGATTTTGTTTGAAATTTAAAATATTCAATTCTCAAACAGATTATTTTAATTATGACTATCATCCATACTATAATAACCAATGTAACAAATAAAGGAGTAGATAATTCATGAGACAAGATATCAAGCAATATATAAATGGCGAATGGGTTGAAAGTCATAGTGGACAAACATTAGATGTTATTAACCCTGCTACAGAAGAAGTTATGGGTAAAATTGCTGCAGGTAACAAACAAGATGTTGATGACGCTGTAGCTGCCGCTAAAAAAGTGTACGTGAAATTTAGAAATACTTCTTTAGAAGAAAGAAAAGCTTTATTAGAACGAATTGCAGATGAATATGAAAATAGAAAAGAAGATTTAATAGATGTAATGACGGATGAGCTTGGCTCACCAATTGAAAAATCAGAATCTGTTCATTATCAAATGGGCTTAAATCATTTTAGAGAAGCAAGTAAAGCGATCGATTCAATTCAATTTGAAGAACGTCGTGGTGATGATTTAGTTATTAAAGAAGCTATCGGTGTTTCTGGATTAGTAACACCATGGAACTTCCCAACTAACCAAACATCATTAAAATTAGCTGGTGCATTTGCTGCAGGTTCACCTGTAGTCTTAAAACCATCTGAAGAAACACCATTTGCAGCGATTATTTTAGCTGAAATATTTGAAAAAGCTGGCGTGCCTAAAGGTGTGTTCAACTTAGTAAATGGTGATGGCCAAAGTGTTGGTGATCCATTAAGTTCACATCCTGATGTACGTATGATGTCATTTACGGGTTCAGGTCCAACTGGTAGAAAAATCATGGAAAACTCAGCTAAAGACTTCAAAAAAGTATCATTAGAGCTAGGTGGTAAATCACCATTAGTAGTGTTAGATGACGTTGATATCGAAGAAGCAGCTAAAGGTGCAGTTGCTAAGTTCGTACAAAATACTGGTCAAGTTTGTACAGCAGGTACACGTACATTAGTACCAGAAAGTATTAAAGATGAATTTATCGCAGCAGCTAAAAAAGCAATTGAAAATGTTAAAGTTGGTAATCCTAGAGAAGCTGGCCAAGATGCAGGTCCAGTTGTATCTAAAAAACAATTTGATACAGTTCAAAGCTATATTCAAAAAGGTATCGATGAAGGTGCAACATTATTACATGGTGGTGTTGGTAAACCAGACGGTCTTGAAAAAGGTTACTTCGTTAAACCAACATTATTTACTGATGTAACTAATGATATGACAATTGCTCAAGAAGAAATCTTTGGTCCAGTAGGTACAATTATTACTTATAAAGACTTAGATGAAGCAATTGAAATTGCAAATGATACAATTTATGGTTTAGCAGCATATGTATATGGTAAAGATTTAGAACGTGTAAGAGAAGTTGCTAAATCATTAGAAGCAGGTACTGTGGAAATTAATGACGCAGGTAGAAAACCTAATTTACCATTCGGTGGTTATAAACAATCAGGTATTGGTAGAGAATGGGGCGACTATGGAATTGAAGAATTCTTAGAAATTAAAGCAATTCCTGGTTATTTTAAAGAATAGTAAAATTACAAAATACAATATATTTTTAAGACTGAAACATTTCGATGTTTCAGTCTTTTTATATGATAGTTATAATTGAATAAAAAGTGAAATATTTTAACATAATTTATATATAACTTATTTTGTCATCTTCATAAAAAAATGCTATAGTTTAAAGGCAGATTATAAATCTGATAAAAATGAATGAGATTTTTAAGAAATGGGTGTCATAAATATGGCTGAAAGAGTTAGAACAAGTCCTCAGTATGAATCGTTTCACGAATTATACAAGAACTATACAACTAAAGAATTAACATCAAAGGCAAAAGAACTAAGAATAACAAATTATAGTAAATTAAATAAAAAAGAACTTGTCTTAGCAATTATGGAAGCTCAAATGGAAAAAGACGGCAACTATTATATGGAAGGTATCTTAGATGATATTCAACCTGATGGTTATGGCTTTTTACGTACTGTTAACTATTCTAAAGGTGAAAAAGATATTTATATATCTGCTAGCCAAATTAGACGCTTTGAGATTAAAAAAGGTGACAAAGTAACTGGTAAAGTTAGAAAACCTAAAGAAAATGAAAAGTATTACGGATTGTTACAAGTTGACTTTGTAAATGATCAAAATGCAGAAGAAGTTAAAAAAAGACCACACTTTCAAGCGTTAACTCCTCTATACCCACAACAACGTATCCAATTAGAAACTACAAGTAAAAATTATTCAACTAGAATCATGGATTTAATTACGCCAATAGGTCTAGGACAACGTGGAATGATTGTAGCACCACCTAAAGCTGGTAAGACATCATTACTTAAAGAAATAGCAAATGCTATCGCAATTAACCAACCAAAAGCGAAATTATTTGTATTATTAATTGGGGAACGTCCAGAAGAAGTAACGGATATTGAACGTTCTGTTGAACAAGCTGAAGTCGTTAACTCAACTTTTGATGAGCCGCCAGAACATCATGTTAAAGTGGCTGAATTACTACTTGAAAGAGCTAAACGTCTTGTTGAAATCGGTGAAGATGTCATCATATTAATGGATTCATTAACAAGATTAGCTAGAGCATATAACTTAGTCGTGCCACCAAGTGGTAGAACATTATCAGGTGGTTTAGATCCAGCATCACTTCATAGACCTAAACATTTCTTCGGAGCTGCTAGAAATATTGAAGCGGGTGGTAGTTTAACAATATTAGCGACTGCATTAGTTGAAACAGGTTCTCGTATGGACGATATGATTTATGAAGAATTTAAAGGTACAGGTAACATGGAACTTCATTTAGATCGTAAATTGTCTGAGAAGAGAGTATTCCCTGCAATTGATATTAGAAGAAGTTCAACACGTAAAGAAGAATTGCTTTTAGATAAAGAAGAACTTGAAATGATTTGGCAACTACGTAATTTATTTACTGATTCAAATGATTTCTCTGAAAGATTTATTAGAAAGTTAAAACGCACGGATTCTAACGAAGAATTCTTTGAAGTTTTAAGAAAATCTATGGTCGATAGTGCCAAGACTGGTAAACCGATTATATAAATTTAAGGTTGCATTTTAATTCTTCAACATATATAATATGTAAGTATTGAGTGAATAAGTCACAAATAAACTCTGTTCCAGATGGTTCAGGGCAAAGGAGCTGAAAAAAATGAAACAAGGAATTCATCCAGAGTATAATAAAGTTATCTTTTTAGATACAACTACAGACTTCAAATTCTTAAGTGGTTCAACACGTACTTCAAATGAAACTATGGAATGGGAAGATGGAAACGAATACCCAGTTATCCGTTTAGATATCTCTTCAGATTCACATCCATTCTATACAGGACGTCAAAAATTCGCATCTGCGGATGGTCGTGTGGAACGCTTCAACAAAAAATTTGGTTTCAAATCAAACAACTAATTATGAAGCGAATCAAGCATCCTTTTATAAAGGGTGCTTTTTTTTGTAAAAATTAATAAATAAGTAAAAATAATATGATATAATTAAGCGATTATGTTGAAAAAGGTGGATAAGTAATATGTACGAAAATTACCATTCCGGATGGATAGAATGTATTTGCGGAAGTATGTTTAGTGGTAAGTCTGAAGAGCTTATAAGACGTCTGAGAAGAGGTTTATATGCGAAACAAAATGTAAAAGTATTTAAGCCATCTATTGATAATCGATATAGTGAAGAAGCTGTAGTATCTCATAATGGAAATCAACTTGATGCAATCAGCATAGAACATTCTAGTCAAATATTAAAATATGATTTACAAGGCATCGATATTATTGGAATAGATGAAGTCCAATTTTTTGATAATGAAATCGTAAGCGTAGCACAAAAATTAGCAGAAGAGGGCTATCGAGTTGTTGTAGCTGGATTAGATATGGACTTTAAAGGTGTGCCATTTGAACCAATGCCTGAAATGATGGCAGTTGCGGAAATTGTTACAAAATTACAAGCGGTATGTGCGGTATGTGGATCTCCATCAAGTCGAACACAAAGACTTATAAATGGTGAACCAGCACATATTGATGACCCGATTATATTAGTTGGTGCAGACGAAAGTTATGAACCAAGATGTAGAGATCATCATATAATTAGAACTGAAATAAGGAGTGATATAAATGTTTGATCAATTAGAAATTGTTGAAAATAGATATGAACAATTAAATGAATTACTTAGTGATCCGGATGTCGTTTCGGATACAGACAAGCTAAGAAAATATTCAAAAGAACAATCTGACTTACAAAAGACAGTTGATGTATATAGAACTTATAAATCTGTTAAAGGTGACATTGAAGATGCGAAATTAATGTTAAACGAAACAACAGATAAAGAAGAACAAGATATGTTGAAAGAAGAAATTAACAGTCTTACTAAACGAGTACCTGAATTAGAATCTGAATTAAAATTCCTACTTATTCCTAAAGACCCTAACGATGATAAGAACGTTATTATGGAAATTCGTGGCGCAGCGGGTGGAGATGAAGCGGCTATTTTCGCAGGTGACTTATTCAGAATGTATTCAAGATTTGCTGAAGCACATGGCTACAAAATTGACGTCGTTGAAGAAAATATTAGTGACCATGGTGGCTATAAAGAAGTCAGCTTTTCTATTCAAGGAAACGGTGCATTCAGTAAACTTAAATATGAAAATGGCGCACACCGTGTACAACGTGTACCAGAAACTGAATCAGGCGGACGTATTCATACTTCTACAGCAACAGTTGCAGTATTACCTGAAGCTGAAGATGTTGAAATTGATATTAGAACAGAAGATTTAAAAATAGAAACTTACCGTTCTAGTGGTTCAGGTGGTCAGCACGTCAATACGACAGACTCAGCTGTACGTATTACGCATTTACCAACTGGTATTGTTGCGACATCATCTGAAAAATCTCAAATTAAGAACCGTGAAAAAGCATTTAAAGTATTGAAAGCCAGAGTTTACGATATGATGGTTCAAGAAGAAAATGCTAAATACGCTGAAAAAAGAAAGTCAGCTGTTGGTACAGGAGATCGTTCAGAAAGAATTAGAACGTATAACTATCCTCAAAACAGAGTAACTGACCATCGTATTGGATTAACTTTACAAAAGTTAGATCAAATTATGGAAGGTAAAGTTGACGAAATTATCGATGCATTAACGTTGCACGAACAAACAGAAAAATTGGAAGAATTAAATAATGGCCAATTATAATTTTCAACAGTTACTAAATGAAACTTATGATGGATTATCAGCACGAGGGTTTGAAACCTCTCGTGCTGATTGGTTATTAGAGGATATTTCAGGCATGTCTAGAACGCAAATTGCCATGAATTTAAATCAAAATGTACCTGCTAATATTTTAGATGCTTACTTAAAAAGTAGAGAACGTATGTATGAAGGTGAACCTGTACAGTATATTGCAGGTTTTGCAGAATTTTATGGTAGAAAGTTCAAAGTAAACCAACATGTATTAATACCTAGACCTGAAACAGAAGAACTTGTCTATCAAACATTACAGATGATACAGAGCGAACAAGTAGTCGTATGTGATATAGGAACAGGTACAGGTGCTATCGCAATTACATTGAAAAAAGAGCGACCTGATTTATCTGTTATCGCAACTGATATTAGTGAAGAAGCATTATTAATTGCCCAAACAAATGCATCAACACTTGAAGCACCGATAGAATTTCTAAAAGGTAAATCTTTAGAACCATTGATTAAAGAAAATATTAAAGTGGATGTACTCGTCTCAAATCCACCGTATATTTCATATGAAGAACAAAAAGAAATGTCTGATACTGTCTTAAATTATGAACCACATTTGGCTTTATTTGCAGAAGATGATGGCTTAGCGATCTATAAAGATATTATTCTAAATTTAGAACACGTTATGTCGGATAATGGACTCGTCATTTTTGAAATTGGCCATTTACAAGGTGAACTATTAAAAGACTTTATTGAAACCCATTTGAATGTTGAACATGTAAAAATCATTCAAGATATAAATCAAAACAATCGTATGATACAATTTAATTGGAATAATCAATAGAAGTTATGCACATTTAACGGGAGTTATCCACGTTGTGTGGATAACTTTTGTTTTAATACAATAAATGCTTTAAAGAAGGGAAGAAATGCATTGGAAACAAATGTTTGGGATGTGCGCAAGTATGTTCATAACTTACAAAGTTATCCACAAATTGATGAGATTATTGCAGGATATCATCAAAATAAATTGATTGCTTTACCAACTGAAACGGTATATGGATTAGGCGCTAATGCAAAAAATGAAGAAGCGGTTAAAGAAATATATGTAGCAAAAGGTAGACCGTCTGATAATCCACTTATCGTACATATACATGATAAATCTCAATTAAATGATTTCACGCAAAATATATCTCAAGAAACTGAAATTTTAATGGATGCTTTTTGGCCAGGGCCAATTTCATTTATTGTTCCTTACAAGTCAGGATTTTTAAGTGATCGTGTTACGGGTGGATTACAATCTGTTGCTGTACGTATGCCAAGTCATCATGTCGGTAGAGCAGTTCTACAATTAACAAATTTACCGATTGCGGCACCAAGTGCAAACATTAGTGGACGTCCTTCACCAACTAAATTTGAACATGTTAAACATGACTTGGATGGAAGAATATATGGCATCATTCAAGCAGAAGATATTGATGAAGGTATAGAAAGTACTGTAATAGATTGTACAAGTTATCCATTTAAAATTGCACGACCTGGTTCTGTAACAATAGAAATGATTAATAAAGTTCTGCCAAACAGTGTTATTAACGAAAAGTTAGATTTGGAAAAGCCAATTGCGCCAGGTATGAAATATAAACATTATGCACCTTCACAACCTGTAACATTAATAGAAGGTGGTATTACTAAACAAATGAGTTTGTCAGATAATACTTCTAAAAAGATAGCAGTAATAGGTCCTAAAAGTATTGAGCCATTAATCACAGAACAAATGACTTTTATACCGCTTGGTAGAGATATTTCGGATATAAAAGGTGCACATCACGATTTGTATGATGCTTTGCGAATAGCAGATCAACTTACAAACATTGATGAAATTTATATAAGTGGCTACGAAAGAAATGACGATACGATCGCATTAATGAATAGAATTGATAAAGCAAGTGGTCACAATATTAAAGGAGAAGATGAATTGTGAAAATAGTTTTTGTATGTACAGGCAACACTTGTAGAAGTCCATTGGCTGAAGCGATAGCCAAAGATATTAAACCTGAATATAATATTCAGTCTAGAGGCATTTCAGCTTTTGATGGGACACCAATATCTCCGCAATCAATGGAAATCATCTTTAAAAATGATTTGCCAATACCTGATACTGCTAAACAATTTTCTGAGCAAGATTTAGATGCTGATATTATCTTAACTATGACTGAATCTCATAAAACGATTCTAGAATCGCAATTTACACATCACAACATTCATTCAATAAAACAATACGTAAGAGGCGAAAAAGGAGATGTTTCAGATCCTTTTGGACAGTCACAAATCATTTATCAAAATACTTACGAAGAATTGAGAGCACTAATAGAAGATTTATTACAAAGTAATTAAGAATTCAAATAATTTGCAGAATTGCTATAACAGACATAGAAAATAAGTTATAATATTATAGTATAAACAAATTGGGAGGTGGGAAGATGAAAGTAGCTATTGCAGCAGACCATGGTGGCTATGAATACAAAGAAGCAATCAAACAATTACTTGATGAAATGAACATTGAATATAAAGATTTTGGTACACATAAAGGTGAGTCGGTAGATTATCCAGATTATGCAAGACCAGTATCTGAAAGTGTTGCAGATGGAACGTTTGATAAAGGAATTTTGATTTGCGGAACTGGAATTGGTATGTCTATCGCTTCAAATAAAGTAAAGGGGATTCGTTGTGCACTTGTGCATGATGTTTTTACTGCTGAAGTGACGAGACAACATAACGATTCTAATGTATTAGCAATGGGCCAACGTGTTATAGGTGAAGGTTTAGCACTTCTCATCGTCAAGACTTGGTTGACAAGTGAATTCGAAGGCGGTAGGCACCAAAGACGTATAGATAAGATTGAAGGCGGTTGTTCATGAAAGAAGATTTAAAACAATTGTTGAATGAACTAAAGTCTATTGATTTTTTTAACAATCAAGAACTATGCATCATTGGGTGTTCAACTTCAGAAGTTAAAGGTTCAAAGATAGGTTCAGATGGTTCGATTGATGTTGCTAAGGTTATATATGAAAGTCTTGATTTTATACATAAAGAGACAGGTGTTCACTTTGCGTTTCAAGGTTGCGAACATATTAACCGAGCTATAACAATCGAGCGAGAAATATTTGATCCTTATACAATGACTGAAGTATCTGTTGTACCACAAGCCAATGCTGGAGGTAGTTTGTCAACTTATGCATATCAACACATGAAAGACCCAATAGTTGTTGAACACATTCAATGCGATAAAGGTATTGATATTGGTCAGACACTAATTGGTATGCATTTAAAGCACGTCGCAGTACCTGTATCAATTGAAACTAAGCGCATTGGAGAAGCTATTGTTACAATAGCTAAGAGTCGTCCTAAATTAATAGGCGGCGAAAGAGCAAAGTATTAAATTCTTAAAAGTGAGGGATTGTACATGTCATTAATTAAAAAGCAAGACGAAGAACTTTTCAAAGCAATGGAAAAAGAGTTTGATAGACAAAATAATAATATCGAACTTATAGCATCAGAGAACTTTGTTTCTGAAACAGTAATGGAAGCACAAGGTTCTGTATTAACTAACAAATATGCAGAAGGTTACCCAGGTCGTCGTTATTATGGTGGCTGTGAATACGTTGATATCGTTGAAGATTTAGCACGCGATAGAGCTAAACAACTTTTCGGTGGAGAACACGTAAATGTACAACCTCATTCAGGATCACAAGCAAATATGGCTGTATATTTTGTGGCTTTAGAACCGGGTGATACTGTACTTGGAATGAACTTAAGTCATGGTGGACATTTAACTCATGGAGCAAAAGTTAACTTCAGTGGTAAGTTATACAACTTTGTAGAGTATGGTGTTTCTGAAGAAAATGAACAAATTGACTATGAAGAAATCTTGAGAGTTGCAAAAGAAGCACAACCTAAATTAATCGTAGCAGGTGCTTCAGCTTATCCAAGACAAATTGATTTTAAGAAATTCAAAGAAATAGCAGATGAAGTTGGCGCTAAATTAATGGTTGATATGGCTCATATCGCTGGTTTAGTTGCAGCAGGTTTACATCAAAACCCTGTTGATTATGCTGACTTTGTAACAACGACAACACACAAAACATTAAGAGGACCAAGAGGCGGTATGATTTTCTGTAAAGAAGAATATGCTAAAGAAATTGATAAAACAATTTTCCCTGGTATTCAAGGTGGTCCATTAATGCATGTTATCGCTGGTAAGGCAGTTTCATTTGGTGAAGCATTACAACCAGAATTTAAGGAATATCAAAAACAAGTAATTAAGAATGCTCAAAAATTAGCAGCAACTCTAGAAGACGAAGGTTTAAGAATTGTATCAGGCGGTACTGATAATCATCTTATCTGTGTAGATGTTAAAGGTTCTCTTGGCATTACTGGTAAATTAGCTGAGAATGCTTTAGATGAAGTTGGTATTACATGTAATAAGAATACAATTCCATTTGATCAAGAAAAACCTTTCGTAACAAGTGGTATTCGTTTAGGTACACCAGCAGTTACATCTCGCGGATTTGATGAGGAAGCAGTTGAAGAAGTAGGTAGAATAATAGCACTTGTGCTTAAAAATCCAGAAGATGAACATACATTAAAAGAAGCACATGAACGCGTATTATCACTAACTTCTAAGTTTCCACTTTACAACAAATAAATATTTACTGGAGGCTAGACTTATGGGTAAAGTACACGTTTTTGATCATCCATTAATTCAGCATAAATTGAGTTATATTCGTGATCGTAAAACTGGCACTAAAGAGTTTAGAGAGCTTGTCGATGAAGTCGGTATGCTTATGGCGTATGAAGTTACGAGAGATTTTGAAACACAAGATGTTGAAATCGAAACACCCGTAACTAAAATGAACGCTCAAAGATTATCTGGGAAGAAATTAGCACTTATTCCTATTTTACGTGCTGGCCTTGGAATGACAGATGGTATTATGAAACTCGTTCCAGCTGCTAGAGTAGGACATGTAGGGTTATATCGTGATCCAGAAACTTTAGAAGCGGTAGAATATTTTGTGAAATTACCACAAGATATTGAAGAAAGAGAAATTATTGTAGTAGATCCTATGCTTGCTACAGGTGCATCAGCAATCGAAGCGATTCAATCATTGAAGAATCGTGGAGCAAATAAAATACGTTTTATGGGCTTAATTGCTGCACCTGAAGGGGTTAAAGCATTACAAGAAGCACATGAAGACGTAGATATTTATATTGCTGCATTAGACGAAAAATTAGATGACCATGCATACATTACACCTGGTTTAGGTGATGCAGGTGATCGATTATTTGGCACTAAATAGATAATAGGAGGATTTTATTACAATGAAGAAAATTATGACGATATTTGGTACGCGACCTGAAGCTATTAAAATGGCACCTTTAGTTTTAGAATTAAAAAATGATCCGGAGTTACAACCAATTGTTGTTGTAACAGCGCAACATAGAGAAATGCTAGATTCAGTTCTAGAAACATTTGATATTACACCAGATTATGATTTGAATATTATGAAACAAGGGCAAACACTTTCAGAAGTAACATCAAGAGTATTAGGTGGACTTGAAAGTGTTATTCAAGAAGCTAAGCCAGATATGATATTGGTACATGGAGATACAACGACTACTTTTGCAGGCAGTTTAGCAGCATTCTACAATGAAGTTGCAATTGGCCATGTAGAAGCAGGGTTAAGAACTTGGAACAAATATTCTCCATTCCCAGAAGAAATGAATCGACAAATGACGGGGGTCCTTGCTGATTTACACTTCTCACCAACTGATCAGTCTAAACATAATTTACTTCAAGAAAATAAAAAAGACGAATCTATTGTTGTGACAGGTAATACAGCTATAGATGCGTTATCAACTACTGTAACTGACGATTATGAAAGTGAAATTATTAAACGTCACGAAGGTAAACGCATCGTGCTATTAACTGCGCATAGACGTGAAAACATTGGTAAACCGATGGAGAACATTTTTAAAGCTGTTAGACAAATTGTTGAAGAGCATGAAGATGTTGTTGTCGTTTATCCAATGCACAAAAATCCTAAGGTTAGAGAAATTGCTAACCAAATATTGAGTGATCATGATCGTATAGAATTGATTGAACCTTTAGAAGTTATAGATTTCCATAACTTTGCAGCTAATTCTCACTTGATCTTAACAGATTCAGGTGGTGTTCAAGAGGAAGCACCTTCATTAGGTAAACCAGTACTTGTCTTAAGAGATACGACTGAGAGACCTGAAGGCGTTGAAGCTGGAACGTTGAAACTTGTAGGTGTAGAAGAAGAGAACATCTATAACGAAACTAAAGCGTTATTAAATGATCAATCATTATATGAAAAAATGAGCATCGCTCAAAACCCTTATGGGGATGGTCTCGCTTCTAAGAGAATATGTGAAAATATTAAATATTATTTTGATATTCTGAAAGAAGCACCGGAACCATTTAGAACAAAATAATTAAAGTGGTGGTTTGTGTCAATTCTGTGACAAAAAAATGACGAAAATTTGTTTTCTATTTTTGTCATAGCATTGACACTATAAGTCCACTATATTATCATGAAAACTGTGTGATGAAACGGTTTTCAAAGATATGCCACTTATCTAAGGAGTTTCAGCTGAATGTTTGATATAAAGGGCTTTTTTAAGTCTTATTTACAGTATTTTATTTTCTTTATTATTATTCTAGTTGTAGTGTATTTCTTCTTGAAACATGAGTTCATTTTAGGACTTATTATTGGAACAATAGCATCAGCTGTTAACTTGTTTTCATGGGAAGTTTACCTCAATCGAGCTAAAAATGCTGAATCATTACAATTATCAACAGGAAACTGGGTCAGATATCTTGTGACAATCGTTGCTTGCTGTTTTTGGCTTAAATATCCACTAATCGTTGATATTATCGGGATTTTATTTGGATTGATGATAGCATATGTATTAATTATGTTTAAATCACTGAAAAGTCTCGATTAAATAATTAAAATTGTGAAAAGAGGTGAAGATATGGAACACGAATCACCTATGTGGTCCATCAATTTGGGAGGATTTGATTTAGTTTTCAATCTTTCAAGTATGTTAATGTTGTTAGTTTCTGCAGTTATCGTCTTTGTAATAGCTGTTGTCTGTACTAGGAATCTAAAAATTAGACCTACTGGTAAACAGAACTTTATTGAATGGGTATTTGACTTTGTAAAAGGTATTATCCAAAGCAATATGGCATGGAAAGACGGAGGAAGATTTCACTTCTTGGCGGTTACACTTATATTCTTCATATTTGTATCAAATATGTTAGGATTACCGTTCTCAATTGTTGTAGGACATACACTATGGTGGAAATCACCTACAGCAGATCCAACAGTAACATTAACGTTAGCAACATTGATGGTTCTTTTAACACATTACTATGGTGTTAAAATGCGTGGTACTGGCGCGTACTTGAAATCATTTGTACAACCAGTAGCATTTATGGTGCCATTCAAAATTGTTGAAGAATTTGCTTCAACATTAACGCTTGGTCTACGTTTATACGGTAATATATTCGCAGGTGAAGTATTACTTGGTTTATTAGCAACATTAGCAGCTGGAGGCGTTTTAGGCGCATTCGGTGCAGTTTTACCAGCGATAGTATGGCAAGGATTCTCAATATTTATTGGTTCAATTCAGGCTTACATATTCGTAATGTTATCAATGGTTTATATGTCCCATAAAGTGGCAGACGATCATTAATATATAATTTTAAAAAAACAATTAATATTTTTATTTCTAGGAGGAAAATTATAATGAGTTTAGGTGTATTAGCAGCAGCAATCGCGATTGGTTTAGCAGCATTAGGAGCAGGTATCGGTAACGGTCTTATCGTATCAAGAACAGTAGAAGGTGTTGCACGTCAACCAGAAGCACGTGGTCCATTAATGACAATCATGTTTATCGGTGTTGGTTTAGTTGAAGCCCTTCCTATCATTGCAGTAGTAGTAGCATTCATGGTAATGAATCGATAAGCTAAAATATTTTTAGAACAGGCGGAGTCTATCTAAAAAGGATTTCGCCATTCATTTATGAGATGTTATTCATCTTTAATTGCAGTGAAAGGAGTGTAGTTGGCAGTGGATCAAAACGTATTAGTTTTAGGAGCAGCAGGTGGCGGTGTCGAATGGGGAACAGTCTTATTTACATTGATCACATTTATTATCCTGCTTGCCTTATTAAAAAAGTTTGCTTGGGGACCATTAAAATCAATTATGGATGAGCGTGAGAACGCTATTAATAAAGATATTGATGATGCTCATGAAGCAAAAGTAAACGCTAAGAAATTAGAAGAAGAAAATAGAAATCTATTAAGAAAAACTCAAGAAGAAGTACAAACAATTCTTGATGATGCGAAACATCAAGCTAAAGTACAACAAGAGCAAATTATTAATGATGCAAATGTTAAAGCAAATGGCTTAGTACAATCAGCTCAAGCAGAAATTCAACAAGAGAAACAAAGAGCTATTGCAGATATTAATAATAGAGTTTCAGAACTTTCTGTATTAATTGCTTCTAAAGTAATCAATAAAGAAATCTCTGAACAAGATCAAAAAGACCTTGTTGAAAAATACATTAAAGAGGCAGGGGATAAATAATGGCGAATATTAGTCAGAAATATGCCCAAGCCTTATATGATGTAGCTGAAGCGCAAGATTTAACAGACAGCGTCTTAGATGAACTTACTCAAGTAGCAGAAAGTGTTAAAGAACAAATTAGTGATTTAAAAGCAATTGATAACAATCCTAAATTAGCAAAAAACGACAGACAACAATTTGTTGACAATGTATTTAAAGGTGCTTCTAAACCTTTGTTAAACACATTATACCTACTTGCTAATAACAGTAAATTGTCACTAATTCCAGAAATTCATAAAGATTTTAGCAAAATATACAATCAGGTACATAGCCAAGATTTAATGAAAGTTGAATCTGTGTATCCTTTATCTAATGAAGAATTAGACGAAATTGGTAAAGCATTTATTAAAAGAACAGGTTTGAAAAAACTTATTTTAGAAAATCAAGTTAATGATTCTTTAATTGGTGGTATTCGTGTTTCCATAGGTACTAAAGTATACGATGGTTCCATTCAGAATGACTTAAATCAATTAGCAAAATCATTTCAACAAATGAAATAATATTAAGGAGTGACATAGATGGCCATTAAAGCTGAAGAAATCAGTGCTTTATTACGCTCTCAAATTGAAAACTATGAGTCAGAAATGTCAGTTACCGATGTTGGTACAGTTATCCAAGTCGGCGATGGTATTGCATTAGCTCATGGTTTAAATGACGTTATGGCTGGCGAACTATTAGAGTTCCATACTGGCGTTTTAGGGTTAGCACAAAACTTAGAAGAAAATAATGTAGGTATTGTAATTTTAGGACCTGCAGAAGGTATTAAAGAAGGCGACGAAGTTAAAAGAACTGGTCGTATTATGGAAGTACCTGTAGGGGAAGAATTAATTGGTCGTGTTGTAAATCCATTAGGTCAACCATTGGATGGACAAGGTCCAATCAATACATCTAAGACTCGTCCTGTAGAATCACCTGCAACAGGTGTTATGGATCGTAAATCAGTTGATGAACCATTACAAACTGGTATTAAAGCGATTGACGCATTAGTACCTATTGGACGTGGACAACGTGAGTTAATCATAGGTGACCGTCAAACTGGTAAAACAACAGTTGCGATTGATACAATTCTTAACCAAAAAGACGAAGATATGATTTGTATCTATGTTGCAATTGGTCAAAAAGAATCTACAGTTCGTACAGCGGTAGAAACTTTACGTAGACATGGTGCTTTAGATTATACAATCGTTGTATCTGCGTCAGCAGCTCAACCAGCGCCATTATTATACATTGCACCTTATGCTGGTGTAAGTATGGCAGAAGAATTCATGTTTAACGGTAAACATGTATTAATCGTTTATGATGATTTAACAAAACAAGCAGCAGCTTACCGTGAGTTATCATTATTACTTCGTCGTCCGCCAGGTCGTGAAGCTTACCCAGGTGACGTATTCTACTTACACAGTCGTTTATTAGAACGTGCTGCTAAATTAAATGATGACTTAGGTGGCGGTTCTATTACGGCATTACCATTTGTTGAAACTCAAGCAGGGGACATCTCAGCATACGTTCCAACAAACGTTATCTCAATTACTGACGGACAAATATTCTTACAATCAGACTTATTCTTCTCTGGTGTAAGACCTGCGATCAACGCTGGTTTATCTGTATCACGTGTAGGTGGTTCAGCTCAAATTAAAGCGATGAAAAAAGTAGCAGGAACATTACGTCTAGATTTAGCATCATACCGTGAGTTAGAATCATTCGCTCAATTTGGGTCAGATTTAGACCAAGCTACGAAAGCTAAATTAGAACGTGGTAAACGTACAGTAGAAGTACTTAAACAAGATCAAAACAAACCATTGACTGTAGATCGTCAAGTTGTTATTTTATACGCTTTAACTAAAGGTCATTTAGATGATATCCCAGTTGAAGATATTACACGATTCGAAGATGAATTCTTAAATTGGATTGATGCAAATGCAAGCGATCTATTTAAAGAAATTCGTGAAACAAAACAATTACCATCTGATGATAAATTTGTTTCAGCAATCGATGCATTCAAAAAAGTATTTAATAAATCTCATGTAGAGTAATATTAAGCTTTAAATAAAAGGTGGTGAAATTGTGGCTTCACTAAGAGAAATCAAAGGTAGAATTACTTCTACTCAAAAGACTAGTCAAATTACAAAAGCAATGAATATGGTTTCAAACTCTAAATTGCGTAAAGCAGAAGAGAACACGAAAGCATTTCAACCATATATGGATAAGATTCAAGATGCTGTAACAGCTATTGCGTCTAAGAGTACAGATGTTAATCATCCAATGCTTAAAACAAGACCTGTAAAACGTTCTGGTTACTTAATTATTACTTGTGATAAAGGACTTGCAGGACCATATAGTGCTAACATTTTGAAAAATGTCGTTAACGATATTAAAGAAAAACATAACAACAATAGTGACGAATATGGCATTATTGTTGTCGGACGAGTAGGCCGAGACTTCTTCAAAGCTAGAGGATATAACATCATTGAAGAGTATGTAGGTTTACCTGACCAACCAACATTTAAAAATGTACAAGCTTTAACTGAAAAAGCTGTAGACTTGTTTAATGAAGAATTTTATGATGAGTTAACAATTTACTACAGTCATTTCGTGAGTGTGCTTGAACAACAAGTTAAATCTAAAAAAATCTTACCATTATCTGATGAAGATACTGGAAAAGGTTCTAGTATGATGGCTGGTTATGAATTTGAACCAGATAAAGAAACAATTTTAAAAGTTATCTTACCGCAATACGCAATTAGTTTAATTTATGGTGCATTATTAGATGGTAAAGCTAGTGAACATGCATCAAGAATGACAGCTATGAAGAATGCAACAGATAACGCTTCAGAATTAATTGATGAATTATCATTACAATATAACAGAGCTCGTCAAGCTGCAATTACTCAACAAATTACTGAGATTGTAGGCGGAGCAGCTGCACTCGAATAATGATTAGGAGGAATTTACATGGGATTAGGCCGAGTAACGCAAATTACAGGGCCAGTTATTGATGTACGCTTCCCACATGGTGAATTGCCAGAACTTAATAATGCTTTAACTCTTAAAGTTGAACGTCCAGACGGATCAAGCTTTGACTTAGCATTAGAAGTTGCATTACACCTTGGTGATGATGTTGTACGTTCTATAGCAATGGCATCAACTGATGGTGTTAAACGTGGACAAGAAGTTACTGATACAGGAAGACCTATTTCAGTACCAGTTGGTGATGCTACATTAGGTCGTGTTTTCAATGTATTAGGCGAAAAAATTGATTTAGGTGAAGAAATTGATGAAAGCGTACGTCGCGATCCAATTCATCGTTTAGCACCTAAATTCGAAGATTTATCTACAAAAGTAGAAATTCTTGAAACTGGTATTAAAGTAGTAGACTTATTAGCACCTTATATCAAAGGTGGTAAAATCGGTTTATTTGGTGGTGCCGGAGTAGGTAAAACAGTACTTATTCAAGAATTAATCAATAACATCGCGCAAGAACATGGTGGTATTTCTGTATTCGCAGGTGTAGGTGAACGTACACGTGAAGGAAATGACTTATACTATGAAATGAGCGATTCAGGTGTTATTAAGAAAACAGCGATGGTATTCGGTCAAATGAACGAGCCACCTGGTGCGCGTGCTAGAGTTGCACTTTCTGGTTTAACAATGGCAGAATACTTCCGTGATGAGCAAGGACAAGACGTGTTATTGTTCATCGATAACATCTTCCGTTTTACACAAGCAGGTTCAGAGGTATCAGCATTATTAGGCCGTATGCCATCTGCCGTTGGTTACCAACCAACACTTGCTACTGAAATGGGACAATTACAAGAACGTATTACATCTACTAATAAAGGATCAGTTACATCTATCCAAGCAGTATTCGTACCTGCCGATGACTATACTGACCCAGCGCCAGCAACAGCTTTCGCTCACTTAGATGCTACTACTAACTTGGAACGTAAATTAACGGAAATGGGTATTTATCCAGCCGTTGACCCATTAGCTTCAACATCACGTGCTTTAACTCCAGAAATTGTTGGAGATGAACACTATGATGTTGCGCGTCGTGTACAACAAACGTTACAAAAATATAGAGAGTTACAAGATATCATTGCCATACTTGGTATGGATGAATTATCTGATGAAGATAAGAAAACAGTTGAACGTGCTCGTCGTATTCAATTCTTCTTATCTCAAAACTTCCATGTAGCTGAACAATTTACTGGTCAAAAAGGTTCATACGTACCAGTTAGTCAAACTGTACAAGATTTCAAAGCTATTCTAGAAGGACAATATGACCATATCCCAGAAGATGCTTTCCGTTTAGTCGGTGGTATTGAAGCAGTTCTTGAAAATGCTAAAAACATGGGTGTAGAGGTCTAATAATAATTAGGAGGAATGGAAAATGAATACATTTACCTTAGATGTTGTCACTCCTAATGGATCTGTTTACTCAGCAAAAGAAGTAGAACTTGTTGTTTTACATACTGAAACTGGTGAAATGGGTGTAATGGCTGGACATATTCCAACTGTTGCAGCTTTGAAAACAGGATACGTTAAAGTAAACAAAGCAAGTGGTACGGAGTATTTAGCTGTTTCCGAAGGATTTGTTGAAGTAAGAACTAATAAAGTTACAGTTCTAGTTCAAGCGGCTGAAACTGCCGATGAAATAGATAAAGACCGTGCGATTAATTCTAAAGAACGTGCTGAAGAACGATTGAAAATGAATCGTGATGAAGTAGACTTTAGACGTGCTGAACGTGCACTTCATCGTGCAATTAATCGAATTGAAGTGGCTAAATTTAGATAAAATACAAGGCTGAGACAGGTGATGTCTCAGCCTTATATTTTTAGAAGGAGTTGTTAATATGGAATATTATGGTCAATTAGGTATTATCGGACTTTTACTACATGTCATCTGTGTATGCTTAGCATTTTGGGCACTCCAAGGCGTACGATTAGAACAAATTTTTAAGAAAAATCATGTTGCGCAAGCACAAACATTTATTATCATCTTATCTATCATATTAGGTACGGCTGTAAGTCGTTTTATTTTAGATATACTCCAATATTCGCTACAATTAAGATTGCTATTCTAATAATAAGAAAAAATTACATAAATATATGAAAAAAGAACAAAAAAGTAGTATAATATTTTGGTGATGTTTATGAATCAAGAAAAATGTGTATTAAATAAATATATACATTTGTAAAATAAATAAAAGTGAAGTTTTTTGGAGGATAATTATATGGATAAAATCGTCGTGAAAGGCGGAGCAAGTCTTAATGGCACAGTTGTAGTCGAAGGGGCAAAAAACGCAGTATTACCAATATTAACAGCTACACTTTTACCAAGTGTTGGTCAAAGTGTATTAACGAATGTACCTAAATTAAGTGATGTAGATACAATTAACACAGTACTTACGCATTTAAATGCAGATATAGAATATGATGCAGATCATAACACTGTAAAAATAGATGCATCAAATACATTAAAAATCGAAGCACCATATGAATACGTAAGTAAGATGAGAGCGAGCATTTTAGTTATGGGTCCTTTATTAGCTAGAGAAGGTCATGCTAGAGTGGCTTTACCTGGTGGTTGTGCAATTGGTTCAAGACCGATTGAACAACATTTAAAAGGATTCGAAGCTTTAGGTGCAGAAATTGAACTACATAACGGATTTATTGAAGCAACAACACCTAATGGCTTAAAAGGGGCTAAAATTTATTTAGATTTCCCAAGCGTAGGTGCTACTCAAAATATTATGATGGCAGCAGTACTTGCAGAAGGAAAAACTGAAATTCAAAACGTAGCAAGAGAACCAGAAATTGTAGATTTAGCTAACTATCTAAATGAAATGGGTGCACAAGTACACGGTGCTGGCACGGATACAATTAGAATTACAGGTGTTAGTCAATTACACGGTGCAGAACATGCTATTATTCCAGATAGAATTGAAGCTGGTACATTTATGATTGCAGCAGCAATTACTAGAGGAAATGTTAATGTTATTGGTGCAATTAGAGAACATATGACAAGCTTAGTGTCTAAATTAGAAGAAGCTGGTGTTCAAATTACGGATATCGAAGATGGATTAAATATTCAAGTACCTGGTGAAATTAAAGCAATTGATGTTAAAACAATGCCACATCCAGGATTCCCTACAGATATGCAATCTCAAATTATGGCTTTATTATTAACAGCTAATGGTACTAGTAAAGTAACTGAAACAGTATTTGAAAACAGATTTATGCATGTAGAAGAATTCAAACGTATGAATGCAGATATTTTCATTAACGGTAGAAGTGCAATGATTACAGGTAACAGTAAATTACAAGGTGCAGATGTAAAAGCTACAGATTTAAGAGCTGGTGCATCATTGATTCTTGCTGGACTTGTGTCTGACGGATATACAAACGTTACAGAACTTAAACATTTAGATAGAGGTTATGTTGATTTTCATGGTAAACTTAAAGCATTAGGTGCAGATGTTGAACGCATCAATGATAATGGCAAGTTAAACGATAAAGCGAGGGTTTAGTATGGCTGAAACACAATCATCAAGATCTGACGATAAAAAAAGAAAGTCAACTTATCAATCTATTAAAGAGAAACTTCAAAGAAATAGAGTAGAAACAATTCAAGGAGTGGAAGTAGAGCATCGTGTCATTCCATTATGGATTAAATTACTTATATTATTAGTATTAATGATTTTATTATTTATTGTTGGAACTATGATTGGATACGGTATACTTCATAATCCATTTGGGGTGTTTAATCCCGAAACTTGGCAACACATCTTTGATTTAACTGGAAGGAGCTCATAATGGAAACTATTTATGACTTTAACGAAATTAAAAAAATTATACCTCACCGTTACCCATTTTTATTATTAGATAGAATAGTAGAATTAGAAGACGGTAAACGTTGTGTAGGTATCAAACAAGTAGCAGGTAACGAACCATTTTTCCAAGGACATTTTCCTGATTATGCAGTAATGCCAGGCGTATTAATCGTAGAAGCATTAGCACAAACAGGTGCAGTTGCAATGCTACGCTTAGAAGAAAACCAAGGAAAACTAGCAATGTTTGCAGGAATTGATAAATGTCGATTCAAAAAACAAGTTACACCAGGTGACACTCTAAGACTTGAAGTAGAAATAAACAAAATAAAAGGTCCAATAGGAAAAGGAACAGCAAAAGCAACAGTAGATGGAGAAGTTGCATGTAGTTGTGAAATTAGCTTTGCTATTGTAGATCAATAAATAGAAAAGAGAAAACAGGCGACTGTTTTCTCTTTTTTTCTGCTTATAAATAAGATGGAATCTTATTAGGGACAGAATTCCGAAAAATGTCCGTAAGAATTGCCTGCCTAATTACCAGAATTCAGAATAATGGAAGTTACAGCGTTCTAATTACCACAATTCAGAATAAGGGAAGTTAAACACCCAAATATACACCTAATAAAAAATCTAGGACCGTTAAGTGTCCTAGATTTTTCTTTATATATTGCTTTTTTCGTCTTTTAATTTTGGTTTAGATTGCATCAATCTATTAAATGATGTTTTAAGCTCATCTCCTGATAAGCCTTCATCTATGAGTTGCTCTAATAATCGTTCTGCATATACTTGTCGTAATGTATAGATATGACATTCAAATACGACGGATATTTTATCTTCTAGTTGTTCTATGTATTTGATGGTTGCATCAAATAATGCTGGGTCGTTTGAAGGTCTTGTTATAACGACACGTGTATCAAGTAAGGTTTGGTTATCGTGATATTCTTTCATTTGTTCATAATGAATATCTGAAATTAAGATCTCTAGTAGCCATCCTGTACCACTATTTTCTTTATTTATAATGATACCATCTAATAATTCATATTCTGTAATCTGTTCATCATCTACAATTTGAAAGCGTACGGCTTTAAATGTTTTCATAAACATCCCCCTTATCGTTAAATCTACGAATGTTTAACTTTGTTATCTATTATAAAGCACTTTTGCATGAAATAACAATAATCATAAAATAAAGTGAAAAATAAGTGTTTATTTTATGATTTATCGGACTTTGACTGAAAAAATTGACTCATTATATTATAAGTATAAGGAGGTGAGAATATGTTAAATAAATCTGTATTAGTTGGACGTTTAACTAAGGACCCTGCATATTATAAGAAAGGCGAAATTATCATTTCTACATTTTGTTTAGCTGTTGAACGCGGATATAAGACTAAAGATGGCACGATTGCTGTTGATTTTATTGTATGTAAAGCATTTGGTAAACTTGCACATAATATTCATGAATATACTAAGAAGGGACAGCTTGTTGCATTAACTGGGCAAATTCAATCAAGAGCATATGTTAAAGATGATAAGAAACATTATATAACAGAAATTATATGTGAAACGATTAAATTCTTAAATATGCCTGCATCAAGTAAATCAACGATCCCTCAAACGAAAGAGGAAATGAGTGAATTAATTAGTGAAAGTGCTGAAAGTTATGCTAGTGACCTTTCATCTAAAGTAGCAAAAGAAAAATTACGAGCTGAAGCATTAGCTAAAGAAAATGGTGAAAATAACATAGATGATAAGTTATATAGCGAATATCATAATGTCGTTGACGTTATTAAAGAAACTGAACAACAAACTCCTGATGCTGATGCATCAAAAGTAACAACCTCATAGCATTAAACTTCAATAAAAACTGTTTATAGAAATACTTCCGAAAATAAATATTCTTGATTCTAAATTCCGAGACTTGCTGTCTTGCTGTAGGGCAGCAAGTATACATAATTACAAGTAATTGTTTAAAAAATTACATGAATATGACAAATTGTCTGATAATTAATTTTGTTCAATCTTTATAAATCCCTTTGTCTAGCTATTTTAATCATTAATATTCAGAATATTGTCTGAAAATTAACGTAATCTAACTGTAATATTAGCTGTAATTTTTTCATATAGCTGTAACCTATGACATAAAAATAAGTGGTATAGTTTAAACAGTAAAAATCATATAAAAAGTGAAAACCTTACAGGAGGAAACATTCAATCATGAAAAAATTATTAGCAGTTTCAACTGCGGCAGTTGCAGTTACTACAGGGGTAACAGCTACAGCCGATGCAGCAACACATACAGTAAAATCTGGTGATACTTTAGGTAGTATTTCACAACAATACGGTACTTCAGTAAGTGCTATTAAAGCAGAAAATGGTTTAAAATCTAACTTAATCTTCCCTAACCAAGTAATCAAGGTTAACGAGAAAAGTTCAGAATCAACTACAGAATACACTGTAGTAGCAGGAGATACTTTAGGTAAAATCGCAGCTAAATACGATGTAACTGTATCTCAATTAAAAGCATGGAACAACTTATCTTCAGATCTAATCATTGTTGGACAAACTTTATCATTACAAGCTCCAGCTCAATCAGCTGAGCCAGCTAAAGCGCCTGTAGCACAACAAGCGCCAGTTCAACAAACTCAAGAACAAGTTGCAGCTCCAGTTCAACAACAAAGCTACCAAGCGCCTGTTCAATCTTACCAAGCGCCAGCACAACAAACATATAAAGCACCAGCTCAACAATCATACCAAGCTCCAGCTCAAAAAGTTAGAACTACTCAAACTTCAACAGCTAGCACTGGTGGATCTACTAAAGCTCAATTCTTAGCTGCTGGTGGTTCAGAAGCTATGTGGAATGCAATTGTATTACCAGAATCAAGTGGTAATCCAAATGCAGTTAACCCAGCTGGATACCGTGGTCTTGGCCAAACTAAAGAATCTTGGGGTACTGGTTCAGTAGCTACACAAACTCAAGGTATGTTAAACTACGCTAAAAACCGTTACGGTTCAGAATCAGCTGCTATTGCTTTCCGTCAAGCTAACGGATGGTGGTAAGCCATACACTTTAATCTAAAGTGGCTATAAATTAATTTATCCAATCGCCTAGGAAATATCCTAGGCGATTTTTTAATTTGACCACAATACGTCTATTTGATAATCTTAAATAAACTGAATATATGAGTGACTGCTAGGGGCGCCATTCGGCTGAGATGATTTAATTCAGTCCCTTAACACCTGATTTGGATAATGCCAACGTAGGAAAGTGGTCGATGAACGTTTTTACAACTATTAATTGACCTCTTTCTTATGAAAGAGGTCATTTTTTATGAAGTTATAAATAATAGAATTATAAATATAAATTTGAGGTGGATTACAATGAAAAAACCGAATATAGCATTAACGATTGCTGGAACGGACCCAAGTGGTGGAGCGGGTATTATGGCAGATTTGAAATCATTTCATGCATCCGGCGTTTATGGAATGGCAGTTGCTACTAGTATCGTTTCTCAAAATAGTCTAGGTGTACAAGATGTTTACCATTTACCTGTTGAAGTTATTGAAAGCCAATTAAAAAGTGTCTTTGATGACGAAGTACCACATGCTATCAAAACAGGTATGATTGCATCAGAAGAAATGATGCAAACGATTAAACCATTTATTGAACAATCTGGTAAGCCGTATGTTATTGACCCAGTCATGGTTGCTAAAAGTGGTGATGCGCTAATGGATGATGAAGGGAAAGGGAAACTTAAAGAAATATTATTACCATTAGCTACAGTTGTTACACCAAATATTCCAGAAGCAGAAGATATTACTGGATTTAAAATTCAAACTGAAGAAGAAATTAAAAAAGCTGGTGCATTTTTCTTAAATGAAATTGGATCTAAAGGTGTAGTTATAAAAGGTGGGCATCTGGAAGGTGATGCAATCGACTATTTATTTACTGAAAATGGCGTAAAAAGTTGGAAAAGTGAAAGATTTAATACGAAACATACACATGGAACAGGTTGTACATTTAGTGCAGTAATAACAGCAGAATTAGCTAAAGGTCATACAATTGAAGAAGCGGTAGAAGTAGCTAAAAGATTTATTACGTTAGCTATTCAATATACACCAGAAATAGGCAAAGGTAGAGGTCCAGTAAACCACTTTGCATATCAAAAGATAGAGGGATTAGATTATGAGTAAAATAACAAATATTAGAGAAAATAGTCCATTAATCGTATGTTATACAAATGATGTCGTTAAAAACTTTACAGCAAATGGTTTAATTTCATTAGGCGCAAGTCCAGCAATGAGTGAAGAACCTGAAGAAGCAGAAGAATTCTCAAAAGCAGCAGGTGCTTTTCTTCTTAACATAGGTACGATTACGACTGATAAAGCCTATGATATGAAGCAATATGCTGAAATTATGCATCAAAATGGTGTTCCAGTAGTTCTAGATCCAGTTGCTGTTGGTGCATCACAATTAAGAAAGACTTTTTGTACGACATTATTAAATGATGAAGTAGTTGATGTTATAAGAGGCAATGCATCAGAAATATTAGCGCTTATAGAAGAAGATACAATTATGAAAGGTACAGATAGTGATGATACGCTTGATGCTGTTAAAATTGCGAAAAAAGCACATCAACAATTAAAGCTACCTATTATCATAACTGGTAAAGTCGATGTCATTGCATGTCATAATAAAATCATCGAATTGCACAATGGTAGTGAGATGTTAACGAAAGTAACTGGTGGAGGTTGTTTATTAGGTGGGGTAATAGCTGCATTCTTATCTCATGAAAATACTATCACAATTGACTTATTAGAAGAAGCATTATCAACATATAATATTGCAAGTGAGTTGGCATATCAACAACCTGGGGCACATTTACCAGGTACATTCCAAATTTCGTTTATAGATCAACTGAATGTTATAACAGAAGACATTGTTAAAGAGAAAAAGATTGTGAAAGAAGTGAACTAAATGTTTGATCCAAAAACGTTAAAAGTATATTTTATAGCAGGCAGTCAAGATATTGCTGATGGTAATCTTATAAGTGTTGTTGAAGAAGCTTTAAAAGCAGGCATCACGATGTTTCAGTTTCGTGAAAAAGGTGAGACCAGTAAAAAAGGGGCAGAAAAAGAAGCCCTAGCCCAATCATTATTTGAGCTGTGCAAGCAATATCAAGTTCCATTTATCGTCAATGATGATGTAGATTTAGCAATTAAATTAAATGCTGATGGTATTCATGTTGGACAAGATGACCGAAACGTATCTGAGTTTAAAGATAAGTTTAAAGACAAAATCATTGGCTTGAGTGTTGCAAATAAAATGGAATATGATCAATCTGATATATCCGAAGTGGATTATATTGGAACCGGACCTATACATTCTACAAATTCTAAAGCTGATGCAGGAGAAGAAGGTGGGTATAAACAGATTAAAAATATGAGAAAAATCAATCAAGATATTCCTATTGTTGCAATCGGTGGCATTACTGAAGTTGATGTACAACCACTTATTAAAGCTGGCGCAAATGGTGTAAGTGTTATCTCTGCTATAGCGAAAAGTCAAAATATTGAACAAACTGTGAAGGGCTTTCATAAACAGTATAAAAATATTTGATAAAATTAATATATTGATTTATGTTGTCGCTATTCTATGATAGAATGAGTTTTATGTGAGTATATCAATAGAGGTGGAAAAATGAAGAAAAAAGCTTTATGGCCATTATTATTTGGTGTAATGGTTGTGCTAGCTGGTTGTGATTATTCTAAACCTGAGAATAGGGATGGATTCTTTTATAATACATTCGTAAAACCGATGGATAGTGTTATTCATTGGCTTGGTACAAATTTGAATCACGATTATGGTCTAGCTATTATCGTTATAACACTAATTGTTCGTTTTGCGTTATTCCCATTTATGATGAAGACGTACAAGAATCAAAAGTTAATGCGTGAAAAAATGAAACTTGCTAAACCTGAAATGGAAGCAATTCAAGAAAAAGTTAAACGCGCTCGTACTCAAGAAGAAAAAATGGCAGCCAATCAAGAAATGATGGCATTATACAAAAAACATGGTATTAATCCAATGAACATGGGTTGTTTACCAATCGTTATACAAATGCCAATCGTCATGGGATTATTCTATGTATTAAAATATCCTACTGAAGGCGGAATTACAGAATATCCGAATTTCTTATGGTTTAATTTAACTGAACCTGATTTAATTATTACAATCATTGCAGGTATCATTTATGCATTACAAGCATTTGTTTCTATGAAGTATGCGAATGTTCCAGATGAACAGAAAAATATGATGAGAATGATGATGTTTATTTCTCCAATTATGATTATTTGGATGTCATACATTTCAGCATCTGCATTAGGTTTATACTGGGCAGTCGGTGGTGCATTCTTAGTTGTTCAAACATGGTTAGGTAATGTCTTCTATAACAACAAAGTTGAAGAAGAAATGAAACCAATCATTGAAGCACATGAAAGAAATCAACAAGAAGCTAACAAAGAGAAGAAACCAGCTAAACTCGTTTCTAATAAAAAGAAAAAGAAATAAAACCAAAAACAAACTAATCATTGTGATTAGTTTGTTTTTTTATTTATGTCCCATTCTTGATAAAATTGTTCTAAAAAGTTTTCCATAAATAGATGACGTTCTTCAGCGATTTGTTTGCCTCGTTTAGTATTCATTAAATCTTTTAATAATAATAATTTTTCGTAAAAATGATTGATTGCCGTATTCGGTTCATCATGATATTGACCTTCTTGTAGATCATTTAAATTACGCGGTTGTTGAGAAGAAATATGCATAGGTTCTTTAAAATGACCGGCATATTGAAATGTTCTAGCTATTCCTATCGCGCCAATCGCATCTATACGGTCTGCATCTTGGACAATCTTTCCTGCTAAGCTTGTAAGTTTACCTTCATTTTTACCACCGTTATAACTAACATTCTTTAGAATATGTATAATCTCTGTTTGAATAGTTTCGCTTATATCCATGTCATTCATCCATTGATAAAGTTGTTGCCACGCTGTATCGGCATCTTTGAATAATTTCTTATCAACAGCATCATGTAGTAAACTTGCTAATTCAACTACGAATAAATCCACGTCCTCAAACTGTGCAATATCTAGAGCATGATGTCTTACTCTTAGAATATGCTCAAAATCATGACCAGTCGTATCGTTTTGATGTAATGTTCTAACATATGATTCTGCTTCTTTAATAATCTGTTCATTATTCATATCTTTCTCCTTAAAAAAACAGGTAGAAAAGTTTGAACAATCATCTCTTCTACCTGTTTAGAATTTATAGTAAAGGTGATAGTAATCGTGCTATACCTTCTTTTAATTTAATCCACGTGCTTCTATTTTCATATCTTTCTACTGTTAATAATGATGAATGCGTCATATCATTCTCATAAGCTAATCGTGAATTCTTTGCGATTTCTTCGTCGTAAATAAAGGCATTAACTTCGAAGTTTAATACGAAGCTTCTATTATCCATGTTTGCTGTACCAATACTTACAACTTCATCATCTATAGCTACCATCTTCGTGTGTATAAAGCCTTTTTCGTATATATGAACTTTAACGCCAGCTTTAATTAATTCACCGACATTGGCAAATGTTGCCCAATAAACAAATGGGTGATCGGGCTTATTAGGAATCATCACATTAACATCTACGCCTGATAGGGCAGCAATCTTAATGGCATCTAAAAATGATAAATCTGGAATGAAATAAGGTGTTTGAATGTAAATATGCTTTTTAGCTTCTGATATCATTTTTAAATAACCATATTTGATTTGTTCCCATTCTTCATCGGGACCACTTGAAGCAATTTGAATACCAACTTTACCGCCTGACTCAACATCAGGGAAGTATTTAGTTTCATAGCGCATCTTGTCACGTGTAGATTGAGAGTTCCAGTCCAACATAAACCTAAGCTGTAATGCATTGACTGAGTCGCCTTCTAATCTTAAGTGCGTATCTCGCCAATAACCAAATTTTTTATCTAAGCCTAAATATTCATCTCCGACATTAAAGCCACCTACGTAACCAACTTTTCCATCAATCACAACAATCTTTCTATGGTTACGGTTATTCATTCTAAAGTTAATGAGTGGGAGTTTAGAAGGGAAGAAACTTGCAACTTCTCCACCTTTAGCTCTAAATTTCTTGAATGAAGATAAATTTAATTTACGTGAACCCATGTCGTCATATAACATTTTAACTTCTAAACCTTCTTGAAGTTTCTTTTCAAGTTCAAATAAGATCTTTTTACCTAAGTTATCCTTCTTAAAGATATAATATTGAATATGGATATATGACTCAGCTTTTCTAATATCTTCAATAAGTGCATCGAATTTATCATGTCCATCTGTAAACATTTCAACTTTGTTATCAGTTGTTAAGAAGGCTGAGTTATTGTAAAGCAACATATGAATCAGATGCTTATAATTAGAAATCTCAGGCTTATCAATTTCGAAATTATTTTCATCAATTGCTTTGATTTGTTCATTTATGATGTGTTCAAGACCTATTTTATCTTGCTCATCTAAGTTGAAAATGCTCTTTCTTTGAATTTGTCTCCCAAATAGTAAGTAAAGTATAAATCCTAATATCGGAACAAATAAAAGCACTAACAACCAAGCCCAAATCGCACCAGCTTCTCTTGGTTCTAAGAATATGATAATAAATCCAAACACAACATTCAGAATAAATGCTGTAATAAGTAGCACTGATACTATGATGGAAAAATCAAATGAAAAATATGAGAAGTAGTTCATACCAATGCCTCCGTTTCTCTATCTTAAACTAGTATAATACATTTAAATTAAAATTGAAAAGGTTGTATTTGACCCTTCTAAAACATATGCATATAATGATTATGAAAAGGCATCAATTAAAATATCATTTAAATATATAGGAGTGTTATAAATGAAAGAACAAATCATTAATGTTGAAGGTATGTCTTGTGGACATTGCAAACAAGCAGTTGAGGAATCAGTAGGTCAATTAATCGGTGTTAAAGAAGTTGTCGCTAGTCCGGATGATAATCAAGTACGTGTCGTATACGAAGATCCTGCAAGTATCGATAATATTGAAAATGCTATTTTCGATGCTGGATATGAAGTTGTTTAAGATATCATTCATATAATTATTATAAAAAAATAACAAATTAAACAAAAAAATAACAATATAGGCCGAATGAACTATAGTCAAACTACTTAATTTAGAGTAGAATGAACTTAAGGTAATTAAATTGAATAAGAGGTGGTACCCATGAATCAACCTAAGTCAAAGGTAAAGAATGTGGTCAAACTTTTATCATCATTAGGCGTAAACATAACAGAAACTAAGTCACGAATAGAAATAATGCGTAGTTTGCCGAATGTCGCAACTAACAAGTTGAAATAAATTGGTAAACTAAAAAACCGCGTCCTCAAATTGAGGATGCGGTTTTTTATATGTCGGCTTTTTGGTCGGATTCAGTAAATTTCTCTTTTTCGTGGTAATAGATAGATAGTAATATACCGACACCTGCCATTAATGACCATAATGCTGATCCACCATAACTTATAAATGATAATGGGATACCTGTGATAGGTAGTAGTTGAATGGTCATACCAATATTTTGTACAACGTGGAATAGTACGAATGATAAGTATCCGATTATAAATACAACATTAAAAGGATGACGTGTCGTAGTAGCCATTCTAATTAAGTGTATGAATAACGCTAAGAAAATAATCAGTACAGCCATCGTTCCAATAAATCCAAATTCTTCACCAATGATTGAAAAAATAAAGTCAGTATGATTTTCAGGGATATAAACTTCACCGTTATTTAAACCTTTACCAAATATTTGACCAGAACCAATGGCTTTTAATGATTCTGTTAAATGGTATCCGTCACCTGAGCTGTATGCATATGGATCTAGCCAAGAATTAATACGTCCTAATTGATACGTCTTAATACCTGAAACATTCTCAATCACACTTGGTTTAAAAATCATTAATAAAATGATACTTGAACCAATTCCGAAAAAAGCGATGAATGCTGGTGCGAGTATTCTCCATGTCACGCCTGAAACAACAACGATACCAAGAATGATCGCAATTAATACGAGTGTTGTTCCTAAATCATTTTGCAAAAGTATTAATAACATTGGTACTAAAGAAGTTAAACCAATTTTTAGTAATAAATTAAAGTCTCTTGATAATGATTTGTTGTAAGTAAATCTATTATGTTGATAGATAACATTAGCTAGCGCAATAATTAAAATGATTTTCATAAACTCAGATGGTTGGATACTGATAGGTCCTAGTCTATACCAACTTTTAGCACCATTAATAATAGGTGTAAAGCTAGATTCAGGCAGGATTAATAGTCCAACTAATGATAAGTTTCCAATTATGTATATAATCCAAACATATTTTCTTAGTGTCTTTGGAGATATGAACATTAAGGCAATGGCTAAAATAAAACCAAGCACATAGTATAAAACTTGTTTAATTAAAAAGTTTGTTTCATATTGTCCGCCAGACATTGCAGAATTGATTATTAAACAACTCGTTCCAAATAAGATAAGAATAATCGTAATTAATCGCCAATCTATTCTTTCTAGAAACGATTTATTTAATGTACGAGTAGAAGTTTCCATTAAAAGACTCCTTTAATTAACACTAAATTTCATAATTTTCATTATAACTTGATTGTACATAAAGTGATACATTTTTGCTATTCAGAAAAGCGTTATTTTTAAAATAGTCATGTTGATACGTGCAACAATAGCTAAAAACATGATAAAATATAGGCTAATAATCTACTTGGAGGCTTATATATGTCTAAAAAAAATATTTGCATTATATATGGTGGGAAAAGTGCAGAGCACGATGTATCAATTTTAACGGCTCAAAATGTGATCAATGCAGTTGATCTATCTAAATACATAATTGATATCATTTATATTACAAATGATGGGGATTGGATTAAAAGCGACCAATCTATCGATGGAAAAGTCGAAGATATTGAACAATTAAAATTATCAAGTGAATCATTAACACCAATATCTAAATTATTAGAAGCGAGTAATGATGGAAACGCATATAGCGCAGTATTTCCATTATTACACGGTCCAAACGGTGAAGACGGTACAATTCAAGGTTTATTTGAAGTATTGGATATTCCTTATGTTGGTAATGGTGTGCTTGCAGCATCAAGTTCAATGGATAAATTAGTGATGAAACATTTATTCGCTCACAGAGGATTACCTCAATTACCATATGTAAGTTTCTTAAAAAGTGAATACGAGAAATATGAACATAATATAGTGGAGCTTATACAAAATAAACTTGAATATCCTGTGTTCGTTAAACCAGCAAATTTAGGTTCAAGTGTTGGAATTAGTAAATGTACGAATAAAGAAGAATTAATTTCTGGTATTGAAGAAGCATTTCAATTTGACCGTAAACTTGTTATCGAACAAGGTGTTGATGCAAGAGAAATTGAAGTAGCCGTATTAGGTAATGATTACCCAGAAACAACTTTACCTGGTGAAGTTATTAAAGATGTACAATTTTATGATTATAAATCTAAATATAAAGATGGCAAAGTTAAACTTCAAATACCTGCTGATGTAGATGAAGAAATAGCAACAACTTTAAGAAATATGGCTATTGAAGCTTTTAAAGCAACAGATTGTTCTGGATTGGTAAGAGCAGACTTCTTTTTAACAGAAGATAATACAATTTATATTAATGAAACAAATGCAATGCCAGGATTTACACAATACAGCATGTATCCATTATTATGGGAGAACATGAACTTAAGCTATACAGAGCTTATAACTAAGTTAATTGAACTTGCTATTGAACGATACGATAACAAGAAGAATATCAAATATAAAATTGACTGAGGGTAAATAGAATGAATATTAATTTACGTAAAATTAAAGAATGGATTGATTGTGACATTCAAGACGAATATCTTGATGTCGTTGTTCAAGGTACATGTATAGACTCAAGAAAAATTGCTAAATCAAATTTGTTTATACCATTTAAAGGTGAAAATGTAGATGGTCATAAATTTGTACGTCAAACACTTGATGATGGTGTAGGTGCATCATTTTGGCAAAAAGATGTACCAAATCCGCCAGAAGGACCCATTATTTTTGTTGATGACACTTTAGCAGCATTACAAAGTTTAGCTAAAGCATATTTGAAATATGTAAATCCTAAAGTTGTCGCAATTACAGGTTCAAATGGTAAAACAACAACTAAAGATATGGTTGAATGTGTATTGAATAAATCATTTAAAGTTAAGAAGACACAAGGGAATTATAATAATGAGATTGGTTGTCCATTGACGATACTAGACTTAGATGAAGATACTGAAGTATCCATTCTAGAAATGGGTATGAGTGGATTTGGTGAAATTAGTGAATTAACACATTTAGCTGAACCTGATGTTGCCATTATCACGAACATTGGTGAGTCTCATATGCAAGATTTAGGTTCTAGAGAAGGTATAGCAAAAGCCAAATTTGAAATTACAGAAGGTCTTAAAGATAAAGGACTATTCATATACGATGGTGATGAGCTATTACTTAAACCTTTCGTATCTGAAATGAAACATGACAAACTATCTGTAGGGGTAGCGAATGATAATGATGTGATCATCAAAACGAATCAATCATCAAGTCATGGCATCAATTTTCAATTGAATAATAGTCATTTCATTTATCATTTAAATATATTAGGTGAACACAATGTTAAAAATGCCACATATGCAATTCAAGTGGCTAAACATTTAGGTGTAACGGAAGATGTTATTCAAAGTTCTCTAGATGATCTTGTATTAACGGATATGCGCATGCAAAGAATTGAAACTGACCAATATGGTTTACTCATTAATGATGCATATAATGCAAGTCCAACAAGTATGAAAGCAGCAATTGATACACTGCATAATATGGAACAATCGGATAAGACACTTATTCTTGCGGATGTATTAGAATTAGGTGAAATGAGTCAAGAGATGCATGAGCAAGTTGGCTATTATTTAGAACATAAAGCTATACAAACGTTAATCACATATGGTGAAGAAGCGGCTCATATATCAAATATTGCGAAAGCATATATACCTGAAACTTATCACTTTGAGCATAAAGAGGAAATCACAGACTATTTAAAAAATCAATTAAATGAAGACTCTATCACTTTGTTTAAAGGTTCTAGAGGTATGTCACTCGAAACGATTATTAACGCGCTTACATGAAAGTAGGTATCTTGTTTTTACATGGTTATACAGGTGGTCGTTATGAGTTATTACCATTAATTGAATATTTGAGTAGTCGCTATGATTTTATACTTGAAGCGCCGGAATACCCAGGACATGGCTTGAATTTATTGATTAAAGATACAAATGAAGATATGTGGTTTGAGAGAGCGAAACAATCTTATGAAATATTAAGAAAGAAATCAGATAAAGTCATTGTGATAGGATTTTCAATGGGTGGCATTATTGCAGGTTTGTTAGCTAAAATTAAACAACCCGATCAATTAGTGTTAATTGCACCAGCTTTTGAAAATATCAATATACAATACTTGGTCAAGTCACCATATGCATTTATCAATAATATGAGATATGCTGATTTAAAGATTCTTGATTTTATGGTGAGACGTACGATCAAAATAAACTATAAATCATTTGTGGCATTTAAAAAATTACAGCAAAGTGCGCTATATGTTCCAGAACAAATAGCAGCGAAAACGTTAATCATACATGGCACAATAGATGGTCTTGTTCCAATTGAGAAATCGAGAAACTTAGTAAAGAGAATAAAGCATGCACGTCTAGTTGAAATTGATAAAGGACCACATGAAATTTGTTTATCAAAAGTAAATTATAAAGTTTTTTATGAAGTGGAAAAATTTATATTTAAAAATAAATAAAGAAGTGAAACTGTACTAAATCCCTTTTTAGTGCAGTTTTTTTATGTTTTTGTCTATGAAAATTAAATGTAAACGACGATTTAATCGCATTGCGCTATTGGTAAAAGGGTGGTAGTATATAGAAGTTGAATAAAAAAGACGAGATGAATTAACTATATAAAAGGAGAATTATTTTGCAAAAATTTAAAGAATTAGGTATTTCTGAAGCTACCTTAAACGCTTTGGACAAAATGGGATTTACTGAACCAACACCAATACAAATCGAAAGTATTCCACATACATTACAAGGTACGGACGTGCTAGGACAAGCACAAACTGGAACAGGAAAAACTGGTGCATTTGGTATTCCATTAATTGATAAAGTAGCAGATAAACAAGGTGTACAAGCATTGATTCTTGCACCAACACGTGAATTAGCAAACCAAGTGGCAGAGCAATTACGTAGTTTCAGTAAAGGACAAAACGTAAGTGTCGTAACTGTATTCGGTGGTATGCCAATAGACAGACAAATCAAATCACTTAAAAAAGGTCCACAAATCGTAGTAGGTACACCAGGACGTGTGATTGACCACTTAAATAGAAGAACATTAAAAACAGAATCAATTTCTACATTGATCTTAGATGAAGCAGATGAAATGATGAACATGGGCTTTATAGATGATATGAGATTTATAATGTCTAAACTTCCATCTGAAAATCGTCAAACATTACTATTCTCAGCAACAATGCCAAAAGCTATTCAAGAATTAGTTCAAAAATTCATGAAGAGTCCAAAAATTGTTAAAACAATGTCTAACGAATTGTCAGATCCACAAATTGATGAATTCTACACAATCGTTAAAGAATTAGAAAAATTCGAGACATTTACGAATTTATTAGATGTTCAAAATCCTGAATTAGCAATTGTATTCGGTCGTACGAAACGTCGTGTTGATGAATTAACAAGTGCTTTAATCACTAAAGGATACCGTGCTGAAGGTTTACACGGTGACATTACACAAGCTAAACGTTTAGAAGTATTGAAAAAATTCAAAAATGATCAAATCGATATTTTAGTAGCTACAGATGTTGCAGCTCGTGGATTAGATATTTCTGGCGTAAGTCACGTTTATAACTTTGATATCCCTCAAGATACTGAAAGTTATACACACCGTATTGGTCGTACAGGTAGAGCGGGTAAACAAGGTGTTGCCGTTACATTTGTAAATCCAATCGAAATGGATTATATCCGTCAAATCGAAAAAGCTAATAAACGTCAAATGAGCGCTTTACGTCCACCAACACCTGGTGAAGTTATGAAAGCGAAAGAATCAGATGTTAAAGATAAAGTTAAAGGTTGGGTAGAAAGTCCAATCGAAGGTCGCATTGAAAAAATTGCTGAATCATTAATTAAAGAATACGGTGACCAAAAATTAGTTGCTGCATTATTACAAGAATTAATTACTTCTAACAACGATGCAGAAATTCAATTAACATTTGAAAAACCATTATCTAAAAAGTCTAATCATAGAGGCAAACAAGGTAACCGTGGTGGTAACTCACGTGGTAAATCTAGAACTAGATTTGATGGTAAAAACAACAAACGTCGCGGTAATGATAAAAACAATCAATTTGACCGTAACAAAGGTAAAAACAATAAACCAAACAAACAACGTTCAAAAAAACAATTCTCAGGTAGAACATTTGCTGAGCATTCAAAATAAAAACTAAACAAGAAGTGTGTGTAATCTCTAAGGTTACGCACACTTTCTTTATGATATAATACACGTAAATTGAACGATAGAGGAGATTATATGTATAAACCAATACTCGAACACAAAATGCCAAAACAGTCTATAAAATATGAGTATGTAAATCATATTATAAATGTCATAGTTATCTTAGTTTTGTACAGTGTATTTGTATTTTTATGGCATAAATATGATTGGTGGACATTTCTCATTTATATTGTGACACCGATTGCGCTGTTGATCATTGCGATAGGATTTATAAGTCCGATCATACGACTTAAAAGAACATCTTTTGAAATTGGAGAACGGTATATTGAAGTACAAAGCGGGCTTTATTATCAAAAAAGATTTGTACAACCATATGACAGAATACAATATGTAACGATAAAGCACGGACCAATTTCAAGATTGTTTAACATTTACTTTGTCGTTGTTGTAACAGCAGGTAATTTAGAAGTGTTACCAATGGTCAACCGAGTGATAGCTGACCAAACGAGATTAAATATCATGACTAAGGTTAAAGAGGTGACTGATGATGTTTGATCCTCAAAAATTACATCCAATATCTTATGTTAGTGGCTTCCTAGCCAGTTTAAAAGAAAATGTATTTCCATTAATAATCGCTGTGTTTATTGTTGTAACACGCGGACTTGATAATTTTTGGGACCTTACATTTCCAATTGTTCTATTAATTTTTTCACTTATAAGTAGTATTTTTAAAGCAATTAAGATTTACAATACACGTTATTGGATAGAGAATGATCAATTGATTATGACTTGGGGTGTCTTTTCAAAAAATCGTAAAGAGTTAAATATTGAAAGGATTCAGTCTGTTGATACTTCTCAAAATATTGTACATCAGTTGTTAGGTGGCGTGAGTTTAAGTATTAAAACACCGAGTGATGGTATTGAATTAGATACGATTACGAAGTCACAAAGTGATAGTCTTTCAAAATATTTAAAAGAAAGAAAATATGCTATTAAAAATAAAGAGCAAAGCGAAGATGAGTTAAACGAGGAACATGGAACGTCGTCTGATTCTGATCAACGTGATGTTATTAATGAAAAAGAAGAAGTCGTGTTCTTTAGATTATCTACTAAAGATTTATTGAAGATGAGTTTTACAAGTGGTGGCATTTTGATTGTATTTGCGGCACTTGGCTCATTACTTGGATTTTTCACACAAATAATCGATATCGAGGATTATATCAGTCCACTGATTAATCAAGTTGTTAATTTAACATTTGTTATCATATCAATTACACTTTTATTTATTATATTGAGTTATGTCGTTGGATCACTTATTGTATTTATTAAAAATTATAAATATCAATTAACATTTGATGGGGAACTTTTAACGGTTAAATATGGTTTGTTAACTGTTCAAAAGCGTACCGTTCCAATTAGAAGAATACAAGCATTAAAAGAAGAAGAATCTATATTCAGAAGAGTGATCGGATATACTAAAATATCAGCGATAATTACTTCAGATGGACATTTTGAAAATGGAGAAGATACTGATGTAGGAACTGTTACAATCTTGCCATTTATGAAGAAGAAAGAAGCATATCAATTACTTGAAGATATTATTCCACAATTTCAGTTTCATTCCGTTAAAAAAGGCTTACCTAAACAAGGTATTCGTAGAAGAGTGTTCATCCCGACGATTATTCTATTGTTAATAGTGATACCTATCCAAATATATTTATGGTCTTATACTTGGATGATCGGATTAGTAATATTCTTGGTTATGATATTTTATGCAAGTATCATTACGTTGAAATCTGGATATAAAATTTATGACGACTCAATTGTCATATTGAATGCAACACCGTTTGAATATACAACAATTTGGGCGAATAGAAATAAGATTTTAACTTTTGAATTACATGAAAATCCAATTATTAAACGTAAAGATATTGCACATTTCACAATTCAAATAGCATATGGAAATGGTATGTTGTCTAAAGGATTAAGATTTATTAATAAACAAGATACGTTAAATATTTATAAATGGTATAAAGATAAAGGAGGTCACGTAGATGCTTCCTAGATATAGAATGGATAAAAAGGGAATGGTCGTTGAACGTATTGGATCGCTCATTACAATTTCAATACTCATCATCATATTAATCGTCATGGCAGTAATTTTTAATTTATGGTGGACGACAGCTTCAAAATGGTTTCTGCTTATTCCTGTAGTGCTTATCTTGGTAATAGCAATATATGGTTTAATCATCCAGCCTTATTACATGTATAGAAATTTCAGGTATGAAATTAATGATGATGAAATAAACATTAAATCAGGAATTTTTATGATTAGAGAAACAACGATACCTATGGGTAGAATTCAAAATGTTGATTTATATGAAGGATTCATAATGAGAAAGTTTAACCTGGCTAATATTACGTTGTCTACAGCTGGAGGGAATCGAATGATTCAATATTTAAATAAAGAAAAGGCAAATCGTATTAAACACGCAATACAAAATAGAATTGAAAAATGATTTTAATCAGTGAAAATGAAGGTGTTAACGATGATTCAAGGTGTCGGCATAGATTTAGTCGAAATAGAACGTATACAAGGTTGGTATACGAAACGACCAGAAATGGTTAATAAAATTTTAACAAAAGATGAAATAAATATTTATAGCAAAATTAAATTAGAATCGAGAAAAATCGAATTTATCGCTGGTAGATTTGCTGTGAAGGAAGCATTTAGTAAAGCGATGGGTACAGGTATTGGTAAAAAATACGGCTTTCATTCGATTAATTGTTTACCAGATAAAAATGGGAAACCAGAAATAATATGCGAAGGATACCGTGTTCATCCGTCCATTACACACACAAAACATTATGCAGAAGCTATTGTGATTATAGAAAATATTAAGCAAGATTGATTTCTATATGATAAAATACAAATATTATAAGAGGAGGTGCCTTGCTGTTGTCCGAAAAATATTATAGGCCAACTTATATCAACGTCGATTTAAAGGCAATACTAGAAAATTATCAAGCAGTAGGAAGACTTCATCCAAATAAGAAGATTATGGCAGTCGTTAAGGCAAATGGATACGGATTAGGAAGTGTACCAATTGCGACTTACTTAATGAATGAAGGTGTAGACTTCTTTGCAGTTGCGACATTAGATGAAGCAATTGAATTAAGAATGCATGGTATTAAAGCTAAAATATTAGTACTCGGCGTTATTAATACTAAAGATATTAATAAAGCTGTTCAACATAGAGTTGCATTAACCGTTCCGTCAGAACAATGGTTAGATGATGCAATAGAATCAATAGATGATGATTCTGATAAACCTTTATGGATGCACGTAAAAATAGATACAGGCATGGGTAGAATTGGATTAAAAGATATTGAAACTTACCAACATGTCGTTCACAAAATAGAACAGCATGAACGCCTTATATTTGAAGGTGTATATACGCACTTTGCTTCTGCAGACGAACCAAATGATTTTTCTAAAAAGCAATATGAATTATTTGAAGAATTTGTAGAGTCTTCTCAAACACCTGAATATATACATGCTCAAAATTCAGCAGGTGCTTTAAGATATGATGCATCTATTTGTACAGCTGTTAGATTTGGTATTTCATTATATGGATATTATCCATCAAAATATATTCAAGAAATTTCTAATTTAAAATTAAAGCCTTCTGCGCAATTAGTAACAGAAGTTGTTCAAACTAAATATTTAGAACCTGGAGAAACAGTGAGTTATGGTGCAACATTTACTGCTGGTGAACGTATTAAAGTGGCCACATTACCAATAGGTTATGCAGATGGTTACTTAAGAAAGATGCAAGACACACTCGTGAATGTAAATGGTGTGAATTGTCCCGTCATAGGTAGAGTATGTATGGATCAAACGATGATTAAAGTGCCAGATGATGTTCAAACAGGTGATAAAGTCATTCTCATGGATAATGATGTTGATTCAGAACAATCAGCAGAAAAGATTGCTGAAGCGCAAGATACCATTAATTATGAAGTACTTTGTAACTTGAAAAAGAGATTACCACGTATTTATCATGACGATGAAAATGTTGAAATTACGAACGAATTATTAAAATAGCATAGTCAAATAGAGTTACATTTGTTATGATATTAATAACTTAATCAACAAAATTTACATTTATTTTATCTGGAGGTATTTGTTATGACATCTTTAACGCAAAATCGTACACAAAGTTTAGAACAAACACTGAAAGAAGGCTACCGTTCAATGGCCGATTTAAATCTCTCCCTTGCATCTGAAGCATACTATTGTGAATGTGAAGCTTGTGATTCAAATGAATCGCATATAGCCTCTCAGCAAGGTGAATAAATGAGAAGAGGAGATGTATATCTCGCAGATCTTTCACCAGTTACAGGTTCTGAACAAGGGGGAACAAGACCAGTCGTTATTATCCAGAATGATACAGGTAATCGATACAGCCCGACTGTGATTGTTGCAGCAATTACTGGTAAGATAAATAAAGCCAAAATTCCCACTCATGTAGAAATTGAGGCAGCGAAATATAAACTAGACAGAGATTCCGTAATTTTGCTTGAACAAATCAGAACTATTGATAAAAAACGCTTAAAAGAAAAATTAACATATTTATCTGATGCAAAGATGAAAGAGGTTGATACTGCAATTGCCATCAGCCTCAATCTTACTTTGCAACAAAAATTTGATACATTAGGTAATACATAATGAAATTGTTTTAAAAGAATCAATATTACTTTAAAACGTCTTCCGCTTTAGGATTAACCTAAAGCTTTTTTAGTATATTTGAAACGAGGTGACTTCGTGTCAGAACAAAAGAAACAACAGTATCTTCAATTATTACTTGATTATGTTCAAACAAATGATGACGCAATTTTATCATCTTGCCAAACATTTTCAACTGAAGCCATTGAAGATAATGTTTCACCAGAGGAGATAGTACAATTACATGTAAATATTATGGAACAGGAACAGGAACAAGAACTGACTAAAGAACAAATCATTCGTTCATTTGATGTTCTTTTAGAAGTCATGATAGGCTATGGCTTTACATACCGTGATTATAAGAAGTTATTAAATAAGATTAAAATTCATGATAAAGAAATGGAAGTTGCGTCTAGTTTGCAACAAACGATGCTAAAGCCTCAAATCCCTCAATTTGATAGTATTCAAATTGGGGCAATTTCCGTTCCAGCACAAAAAGTTAGTGGAGATTATTTTAATTTAATTGATCACAATGACGGAACAATGAGTTTTGCAGTAGCAGATGTTATCGGTAAAGGTATACCGGCAGCATTAGCGATGAGTATGATTAAATTTGGCATGGATTCTTACGGTCATTCGCAATTACCGAGTGACGGTTTGAAACGTTTGAATCGAGTTGTAGAAAAGAACGTTAATCAAAATATGTTTGTAACAATGTTCTATGGTCTATATGAAGAAATAAATAATATGCTTTATTATAGTTCTGCAGGCCACGAACCAGGGTACATATATAGAAGTCAGACTGGAGAATTTAAAGAAATGTCTGAACGAGGCATTGTACTTGGTGTTAATAAACATACACGTTATAAGCAAAGTGAAATAAAAATAGAATTACAAGATATGATTATCGTGTTTACTGACGGTGTAACAGAACTGCGCAATCAACAAAATGAATTTATCAAAACGACAGATTTATTAAGTATGATTGATGAGTATAAACAACTACATCCGCAAGACATTGTCCAAATCTTATATGAAGAGCTTGTTAAACTACAGAATCCAAATAAAAGAGATGATTTAACGATATTAATTGTTAAAAGAGTTAAATAGTTGTAAGTTAAAAATATTTAAGATGTGTTAAATAAGATTAAACATTTTAAAAACGGGTAAAAATAAATGATGAAAGTCTAATACATTTAGGGGTGTAACAAGGAATGAATCTTAACATTGAAACTACTGAACATGAAAATTACTATGAAATTAAAGTTGGCGGAGAACTGGATGTGTACACTGCGCCTCAACTTCAAGACGTATTACAACCGATTAGACAAAAAGGAACACATGATATACATGTTAATTTGGAGAACGTAAGTTATATGGATTCTACTGGTTTAGGTTTATTTGTTGGCACATTAAAATCACTCAATGAACATGATAAATCACTATATGTGCTTGGTGTATCTGATAGAATTGAGAGATTATTTGATATTACAGGACTTAAAGAATTAATGCATGTCAACAAAGGAACGGAGGTATAATGAGATGACATCTAACTATGATTATATAGAGATGAGATTCCCTGCAGCTCCAGAATATGTTGGACTTGTCAGATTAACATTATCTGGCGTGTTTAATAGAGCTGGTGCTTCATATGAAGATATTGAAGATTCAAAAATTGCAGTGTCAGAAGCGGTAACCAATGCAGTGAAACACGCATATAGTGATAAAGTTGAAGGTGAAATATTAATAGGTTACCTTGTATTTGAAGATAAAATAGAAATCATTGTATCAGATTCAGGTAAAAGCTTTAATTATGAAGAAGCTAAAAAAGTGCTTGGACCATACCAAGAAAGTGATAATATCAATTTCTTGAGACAAGGTGGATTAGGACTATTTCTTATTGAGTCATTAATGGATGAAGTAAGTGTCCAAAAAGATGCTGGTGTTACAATAAGTATGACAAAGTATTTATCTAAAGAGCAGGTGCAAACACATGACGGAAGAGTCCAAAGTTTATAATGAAGTTTCTCCAGAAGACATTAATGCTTGGATAGCAGATTACCAAGAAAATGATAATAGTGAAGCTCAAGAAAAGCTAGTATTACATTATCAGAAATTAGTAGAATCTTTAGCATATAAATATTCTAAAGGTCAAGCACATCATGAAGATCTTGTTCAAGTTGGTATGGTTGGTTTATTAGGTGCTATAAAAAGATTCGATGTTTCATTTGAAAGAAAGTTTGAAGCATTTTTAGTTCCAACTGTAATTGGTGAGATAAAGAGATATTTAAGAGATAAAACTTGGAGTGTACATGTACCTAGACGTATTAAAGAAATTGGCCCTAAAATAAAAAAGGCAAATGAAGAATTGACCAATGAATTAGGAAGGTCACCTAAAATTATTGAAATTGCAAATAGACTAGAAGTAACAGAAGAAGATGTCCTAGAAGCAATGGAAATGGGTCAAAGTTATAATGCCTTAAGTGTTGACCATTCTATCGAAGCGGATAAAGACGGATCGACCGTTACGTTGTTGGATATTATGGGAGAATCAGAAGAAGGTTATGATTTAACTGAAAAAAGAATGATATTAGAAAAAATTCTGCCTATTTTAACGGATAGAGAAAGAGAAATAATTCAATACACCTTTATTTCGGGCTTAAGTCAAAAAGAGACCGGAGAAAAAATAGGTCTCAGTCAAATGCATGTTTCAAGACTTCAAAGAACAGCAATAAAGAAATTAAAAGAAGCTGCAATGAAATAAATAATATATTAGTAGAGCCAGAAACATTTCAAATGTTTCTGGCTTTCTTATTTCAAAATCAAAAATGGTTATATTCTATTTATGTTAAAATAAAATATAACCATTTTTAGGAGGCAATTATGAATCAAGAACTAATAGAAATCATAAAGAAAAATCATCCTTTTACAGAAAAACAAATTAAAACTGTACTAGAATTACTAGAAGATAAGAATACCGTGCCTTTTATAGCAAGATATAGAAAAGAATTAACTGGTGGTCTTGATGAAGTTGAAATTAAACAAATTGAAAATGAATATACATATGCACTTAACTTGCATAATAGAAAAGAAGAAGTCATTAGATTAATTGATGAACAAGGTTTATTAACAGAAGACTTAAAAAATGATATTTTAAAACAAACAAAATTACAAAGAATAGAAGATTTATATCGACCATTTAAGAAAAAGAAAAAAACAAGAGCTACAGAAGCAAAACGAAAAGGTTTAGAACCTTTAGCTAAATGGATACTTGAAGGTACTTCTAATATTGATTTAGTAGAAGAAGCTTCAAAATATATTACTGAAGAAGTTACATCTCATGAAGCTGCCATTAAAGGTGCACAAGATATTATAGCTGAAATGATTTCAGATGAGCCAAAATACCGTAAATACATTTTAAATAGTGTTGAAAGACAAGGTAAATTAGTGACTGAGAAGAAAAAGAAAGCTGAAGATGAGAAAAATATTTTTGAAATGTACTATACATATGAAGAACCAATTAAGAAAATAGTACCTCATAGAGTTCTAGCTATTAACCGTGGAGAATCAGAAGGTATATTGAAAGTAGGATTCGAAATAGATACTGCTTCATTAGAAAGTTATTTAACAACTCAATTTGTGAAAAAAGAACATAAACATATTGAAGTGATTAAAGAAGCCATTCAAGATAGCTTGAAAAGATTAATCTTACCTTCTATTGAAAGAGAGATTAGAAGTGAATTAACACAAAAAGCTGAAGAACATGCAATTGAGATCTTCTCTGAGAATTTAAAAAACCTTTTATTGCAAGCACCATTAAAAGGTAAAAAAATACTAGGACTAGATCCAGCATACAGAACGGGTTGTAAGTTGGCTGTTATTAATGAATATGGCTCATTTGTTGATAAAAATGTGATATATCCTCATCCTCCAGTATCTAAAACTGATCAAGCGGAAAAGATATTTGTAGATATGATCAAGAAACATAATATTGAATTAGTTGCGATTGGTAACGGAACGGCAAGTAGAGAATCAGAACAATTTGTAGCTGAAATGATTAAAAAGCATGACTTACCTTGCCAATTTGTGATCGTTAACGAGGCGGGTGCTTCGGTTTATTCAGCTTCAGATATAGCTAGAGAAGAATTTCCTGATTTTAAAGTTGAAGAGAGAAGTGCTGTATCTATAGGTAGACGTGTACAAGATCCATTAAGTGAACTTGTTAAAATAGATCCTAAATCAATCGGTGTCGGTCAATATCAACATGATGTAAATCAAAAAGCACTAAGTGAAACTTTAAAATTCGTTGTGGAAACTGCCGTTAACCAAGTTGGTGTTGATGTGAACACTGCATCTCCATCGTTACTAAGTTATGTATCTGGTCTTAGCAATACAGTTGCAAATAACATTATTAAATTCAGAGAAGAAAAAGGTGTTATTACACATCATTCAGAAATAGCTAAAGTTCCAAGATTAGGTAATAAAACATTTGAACAAAGTATTGGATTTTTAAGAATACTAGATGGAAGCGAACCACTTGATAAAACCGCTATTCACCCTGAAAGTTATGAAGCGGCTTATGCGTTAATTCAACATGTTGGTTTACAAAAAGAAGATATTGGTTCAGATGTATTAAAAGAAAAACTAAATAAATTAGATATACAAGATACAAGTGAAAATTTAAATATAGGTATACCGACACTTGAAGATATCATTGCTTCTTTAATAGCACCTTTAAGAGATCCACGAGATGAATTCGAAACACCAATTTTAAAGTCAGATGTTCTTTCTATGGAAGACTTGAAACCAAATATGGCTTTAAGTGGTACAGTACGAAATGTAGTAGACTTTGGTGCGTTTGTAGATATAGGTGTAAAACAAGATGGTCTTGTTCATATTTCTAAATTATCTAAAGGATATGTTAAGCATCCTATGAATATTGTAAGTGTAGGAGATATAGTTGATGTTTGGGTATTAGATGTAAACCAAGATAAACAAAAAGTATCATTAACTATGATAGACCCTAATGGACAATAAGACACTTCAAGAACTTGTGTCTAATATATCAATGGAATATTTTAATAAGCCTTTTAAACACAATGCAGTATTTAACAAAAGGTTAAGAACAACTGGTGGAAGGTATCTATTAAAAAGTCATGATATAGAAATTAATCCGAAACAATATGAACATTTTGGTGTTGAAGCACTAATAGATATTATTAAACATGAACTTTGTCATTATCATTTACATATAGAGGGTAAAGGATATCAGCATAAAGACAAAGCTTTTAAAGATTTAAGTAACGAAGTAGGTGCACCACGATTTTGTAAAGCCGTTCAAAGTTATAAAGAACGTGCTAACTATTTATATCAATGTGGGCAATGTAAAACAGAATTCAAACGTATTAAACGTGTTAATACACGTAAATATAGATGTGGACGATGTGGTGGAAAGTTAAAAAATATAACATAAAGAATAATTGGGAAAGTACTACACTAAAAATATGCGAGTGTAGTACTTTTTATTTAAATTTTTAATAAAAAAGCATTGACGAAATAATAGATCCAGCGTATTATAGTTAATGTTGCTTGAACGAAACGTAACAAATAATAAGACAAGTTATTCAATGTAAAATTACATTAAAAAGTTAAACATTTGTATTGACTTTGTAAACTTAATGTAATATACTTAATGACAGTCACTTAAATAACAAATTGATTGAGTACTGCAAACCATGCGCGGTCGTGGCGGAATGGCAGACGCGCTAGGTTGAGGGCCTAGTGGGAGAAATCCCGTGGAGGTTCAAGTCCTCTCGGCCGCACCATTCATCAATTTTAATATAGCTAAGCGGGTGTAGTTTAGTGGTAAAACCTCAGCCTTCCAAGCTGATGTTGTCGGTTCGATTCCGATCACCCGCTCCAAATTATTTTATAATGAACATTGAAAACTGAATGACAATATGTCAACGTTAATTCCAATAATTGAGTACTGAAAGTACTTCAGAGTGATTGGCTTAACCAATC
>NZ_JAJNIU010000021.1:0-36937 GCF_022386355.1 Mammaliicoccus sp. L-M44
ATATTGGTCACGTTTATTCTCGGATTTATTTAACATAGAATCAACTCCTAAATAAAATTTCAACTATATTATAAAATGGATTGTTAATTTTCGGTATTTTTTTAGCGCTGACTCCTGCGGGAACAGCATGATTCGAAGACTACAGGCTGAGAACATGCCCGCGAAAAGCATGCGCATAAAAAAATGCCGGCAAAGTCTAAGACTTTGTCGACACTCTGAAGCAAGCGACCTAGTCGCTTGCTTTTTTATATTTAACCTATTTGTATACGTTCTTTAGGATAATGGAACTTATCAGGTGTTGATTTTCCACCTAACATGACGACGAAACATAATAGTCCTACCCGACCTATAAACATCAACATCATGATGACGATTTTAGATCCTAATTGTAAGCCATCTGTAATCCCCATTGATAATCCACATGTACCAAACGCTGACATCGTTTCAAAGAATATAGATAACAAATCATGTTTGCCATCTTCAAATCGAACGACAGATAATACACCTACAAACGTAATCGCTAATGCAAGTGAAATAACTGCAAATGATCTTTGTATATCAATTGGATGTATTTCTCTATTGAAAGCTTTTATAGTTGTTCGACCATTACTAAAGTTCACTAAGTATAAAACAAGTATCGTAAATGTTGTCGTTCTTATACCACCACCTACTGAACTAGGTGAAGAACCTATAAACATCAATCCACCTAAGAAAAAGTTTGTTGCTTCAGTAAATTGACTTAAATCTATTGTTGATAGTCCAGCACTTCTTGTAGATGATGATTGGAACATTGCATAGAATAAAGCTTTATGCCACGAAACATCTTTAAATGCATTTGAAAACTCAAATAAATAAACCACAATTGTACCGAGTAAGAATAAAAATAAATATGTCGCACTCGCTATTTTAGTGAATAGCGAGAATCTAAAGTTTGGAATTGTATTTTTCATGTATGTTTTGACTTCAATCAATACAGGGAAGCCGATTGCACCTAACATAATAAGTAACATAATGATAGTTTGAACGAAATAATCATTAGCATAAGGTGCTAATGATTCTCCCGTTATATCAAGTCCACCGTTTGTAGTTGCTGATACTGATGCAAATATACCATGATGTATTGCTTCTTTCACTGATCCAATATCTTTATAGAAATAAAATGATAGCAATATCGCACCAATAACTTCAATCATTAAAATTGTTCTCACAATATCTAATATTAACTTCACAACACCATTCATAGCGTTTGAATTACTATCTAACATGATTAATTGGCGTTCACGTAAACCGATATGTTTACCTAAAATGACCCAAAGTAATGTACCAATAGCCATTACACCTATGCCACCAATATTAAGTATAATCAGGATGATAGCTTGTCCAAATATGGTAAACGTATCTTCAATTGTAACAGGTGTTAACCCCGTTACACTGACACCTGATACAGCAACAAATAATGTATCGACTGGTGCAATTTTAACACCAGGTTTAACAACATAAGGTAAATTTAATAATAAAAAGGCGACAATAATTGCGCCCAAATAATATAATACAATACCCTGTTGTGGAGTCATTTTTTGAAAAAAGTATTTTATAATGGACACAAATTGTCACCTCTATTTTATTTCAATGTTAATTTTTTCGTAATTTCTTTTCCATCTCGGATAAGCTTCAAGTTAACACTGTCACCTTTTTTATGATTATTATATAATTCTTTTCTAAATTCAAGATTATTTTCAATTTTTGTATCGTTAATACCGACGATTACATCATTAAATTTAACGCCAGCTTTGTCAGCATTACCATCTTTAGTAACACCAGTAATTGCCATTCCTGATTTATATTTATCAGGTAAAGATATTTGAGACTTTTCACTATCACTCATTTTAGAATAGTTTTGAGCCATAATACCTAATTCCGGACGTTCAATTTTACCATTTTTCTCTAATTTATTAATGTAGTCAGTAGCATCATTTGATGGAATTGCAAACGCCATACCTTCTACATTAGGCATATCGATTTTCAATGATACAATACCGATTAAATTACCTTGTGAGTCTAATACAGGACCACCTGAGTTACCAGGGTTGACTGCAGCATCTGTTTGAATAGCTTTAATTTCCCAATCATACTCGTCATCGCCATTAAAATCAACAGGAACTTTTCTATCTAGACCAGAAACTACACCTGTAGAAATACTATTTTGGAATTCAGCGCCTAACGGACTACCTATAACGATAGCTGTTTCACCTAAAATTAAATTGTCTGAGTCCTCAAATTTAATAGGTTTAAAATCTTCAGTTTTTTCAATTGGAATCGTTAAGACTGCTATATCAGACCATTGATCTGATCCTAATACTTTACCATCATACTTTTTACCATTTGCTGTTGTAATAATTGGTTTCTTATCACTTGATACAACATGTGCATTTGTTACTATGTATGCTTTTTTATTTTCAACTTTGTAAACGACGCCTGAACCGACGCCGCTATTTTCTTCTTTTTCCTTCGCTGAAGATTCTTTCTTACTAGATACATCTGAATCTTCATGAGATACACCTACGACTGAGTTTTTAGATTTCTCGACAGCTTCCATAACATTCGTAATAGGCTTTTGGAATCCTTTTTGAGATTGTTTTTCTTCAATCGATTTTCTACTTTCGTTAGGAGGATTTACATTTTGGAATATACTCCATACTAAAATAAATATTAAGATGATTGCTAAAATAATCGCAATGATTGGCCAATGCTTTTCTATTTTAGTTAAAAATGTATTGAGAAAACTATTTTTATTTTGAGATTTTTGTTCTACTTTTTCATCATGTCTTGCACCGAGCTGCTTATTTGTTTCAAAGTCATTATCTTTAGAAAAGGCTTTATCTGTTTCTGCCTGTTTTTGTTCACTTACTTTTTCATATTTAATCTCTTCAGGTTCTTCTTCTAAGTTTATTTTGCTATCTTCATTGTTTGTTTGAACTTCATCGTTATGTAACACATCATCTTGTTCACTATGTTCTTGATGTGTTTCAGCAAGTCGGTCATCGTCTAAATCAATTGTTGGATGTGATTTAGATTCTTCTTCTTGCTTTTTGATTTCTTCTTTCGTTAATTTTTCGATACGTGCTTTTTGCATATTTTCCTTAACACGTAATTCGTTTTTCTTTTGAAGTTCTCGTTCATTAGCTTTTTTTATTTCATATTCTTTTTTCTCTTGTTCGATTCTTTTTTCACGTTCTTCGTTATGAAAAAATTCACGTCGCTGTCTCTTATATTCATTTCTAGGAATGACATGCTTTTTTCGTGACATTTATTGCCCTCCTCAATCTAAACACTTAATGTATCTATTATGCCATATAATACTAAATTTATTAACATAAAACCATTGTAATTCTCAATATTATACACCTATTTTTACATATATTTACGAATTCATTCAATATGGATTATTCAATTAAAAAAAGATAAAAAAATACCCACAAAGTCATCAATAAACTTTGTGGGTGTTTTGCTTTTATAATATTAATTTGATGTTTTTTTATTATTGCGTACTGAAGTAATCCAACCAATAATAACGAGTAATAATAATACTGTCCAGAATATAGATTGCCATAGTATGCCATGAGGGAAATCATGTGGTAATACACCAATTTCATCATGTGCCAATACGATAACAAACAATTTAATACCTACCCAACCTACAATCGCAAATGCTGCCGCTTCTAAGTTTGGATATTTATTTAATAATTCTACAAAGTATGTTGCTGCGAATCTCATAATAATAACACCAATCATACCACCGACAAACATAACACCGAATTGACCAGCGTCCATACCACCAAAGTGGATACCCATTGCCGGTAATGTTACTGCGATAGCAAATGCTGCTAACATAGAATCAATCGCAAATGCGATATCTGCAAATTCTACTTTTAATACAGTCATCCAGAAATTCTTTTTCAATTTATGATGACCATGTCCATCAGAAGGAAATTCTGATTCAGGGAAATCATCTTGAGCTTCTACGTCATCTGGCGTCTTGAGCTCTTCACCTTTATGCTTTTTAAAGTCTATCAAGTTCTTAATGGACATATAAATTAAGTACAATGCCCCAGCCGCTTGAATTGGCCAGAAGTTAGCTAAGAAACTAATTAAGAATAATGATAAGAAACGAAATACAAATGCACCTAATAATCCATAGAATAATGCTTTTTTCCTTAAATCTTCTGGTAAATGTTTGACCATTACGGCCATAACAACAGCATTATCTGCTGCTAATAATCCTTCAAGAAAAATTAAAACAATTAATACCCAGCCGTAACTGATTAACAAACTCGGATCCATCAATTCACACTCCATTCTTTTTTATAAAAAACAAAAGAGACCATGCCTAATAAAAGGCAAAGGTCTCACTTAACATTTATGTGATGTCCATATTACCGGAAACTTGCGCTTCGTAATGACGATAATATGCTAGAATTTTTAAGTTCTAAAGTTACTCCCCTTCGACAAAGTCGTAGGTCTATTTAGTTTTACTTAATTATTATACAATGTTTTGTTCATTATAACAAACTATATAATTTAATTTCTGGGAATTTATCTTCAAACCATCTAGTTGCAAATTCATTTTCAAATAAGAATACATATTGATCATAGCGGTCTTTAACTAAAATAGATCGACTTGAATTCATATTGTCCGTAATATCTTTTTCATTTTCAATCCATCTTGCTATTTTCTTACCGACTTGTTCCATAACAACATCAACATTATATTCATTTTTCATACGATGCTCGAATACTTCAAATTGTAATTGTCCAACTGCACCTAGTATGATTTGATTCGTGTGCAACGTTTTATAAAGTTGAATCGCACCTTCTTGAACTAATTGTTCAATCCCTTTATGGAAATGCTTTTGTTTCATAACATTTTTAGCGCTAACTTTCATAAATATTTCAGGTGTAAATTGTGGTAATGATTCAAAATGGAATTTCTGGTTCCCGCCGACAAGCGTGTCACCAATTTGATAATTTCCAGTATCATATAACCCGATAATATCACCACTAACAGCATGGTTTACAGTTTGTGTATCATCTGCCATAAATGAAGTTGAACGCGTAATTTTTTGTTTTTTCTTATTACGTTGAAGTGTCACATCCATACCTCTTTCGAATGCCCCACTCACGACTCTCATAAATGCGATTCTATCTCTGTGTCTTGGATCCATATTTGCTTGTATCTTAAAGATAAATCCTGAGAAGTCTTGATCGAATGGATCCACAACATCTCCTTCTTCAGTTTTGCGGCCACTTGGCATTGGCGCATAATCAACATACGCATTAAGGAAGTTTTGAACACCGAAATTCGCTAATGCTGAACCGAAGAATACTGGTGTTAACTCTCCAGCTAACAATAATTCTTCATCAAATTGTTCACCGACTTCATCTACAAGCATTAACTCATCAATTGCTTGAGAAAATTGTGAATCATTTTTGATTGGATGATCTTCTTCTAATTCATAGTCATCATTTAAATGTAATATATTCTCTTCATCTCTAAATGGCTCTATTGTCTTATCGGATCTATCAATAATTCCGAAGAAATTTTGTCCCATTCCAATTGGCCAGTTCATAGGATAAGTTTCTATTTCTAATGTTTTCTCAATTTCTTCTAAAAGTTCAAAAGGTTCTTTACCCATTCTGTCTAATTTGTTGATAAATGTAAAAATAGGAATTCCTCTCATTTTACATACTTTAAACAATTTCAACGTTTGCGGTTCGATACCTTTTGCACAGTCAATTACCATTACAGCACTATCTACAGCCATTAATGTTCTATACGTATCTTCAGAAAAGTCTTCGTGTCCTGGTGTATCTAATATATTAATGTTGTAATGATCATAATCAAATTGCATAACTGAACTTGTAACAGAAATACCACGTTCTTGTTCCACTTTCATCCAGTCACTTGTCGCAAACTTCCCTGTCTTTTTACCTTTAACGGTACCTGCTTGTCTAATCGCACCACCAAAAAGTAATAATTTTTCAGTTAATGTTGTTTTACCAGCATCTGGGTGGGATATAATCGCAAATGTCTTTCTACTTTCTACTTCTTGTTTAATCGTCACAATTCATTTCTCCTTATAATTCGGATGTCCATTGGCTAATTCTATTTGCTAATTCATTTGCTTCATCTTCATCAAGTACATTAAACAAATGCAAGTACAAATGCTCAATTAAAGATTCTCCGTATAAATCGTAATCTACTTCAATAGACCAAAATAAATCCGGAATTGAAATCACAAAATATTCTTCTTTTTTATTTTCATATATATATACTTTACAATTTAAGTTTTGCGAATGACTTTCTCTAATCTTCACTTGGCTTTCCTCCATACTTTTCATATGCTGCCTCTAAACCGATTAAATCATCTCTATGAGGCACTTTGATATGACCAGGCATGATTTGATATGGCTCTCTCCCTTTAGATGCGAGTACAACTGTATCACCTGGCTCAGAAATTTCTATTGCATGTTTAATGCCTTCTGCTCTATCTTCAAATTCTACATAATTATTATGTGTCGCTCCTTTAGCTAATTCTGCTGTTAACATTTTCGGATCATCATTTGCAGGGTTATCTGGTGTGAAAATCACATAATCTGCTCGACAACTTATTTTACCCATTTCTGGTGTTTTTGTTAAGTCTCTTTCTCCGGCCATACCAACTAAGAATATTAATTTTTGTTTTACAAATGGTTTTACAGCATCTATTAATTTATCCATTCCGTCTGGCGTATGTGCATAATCAATAATTAAATCTATTGGTAAGTTTCTATCTAATACTTCTAAACGTCCTTCAACTGCAGGCATATTTTCAACAGCTTCAGTTATGTCGTTTAAGTCATAACCTTGTGCCCACAAACTTATAATGCTCGCTAATAAATTAAGGACATTAAATTTACCTAAATAAGGTGATTGTACTTTGTAAGAACCAAATGGTGTTTCAAGTGTAAAACGCACACCGCTGATAGATTCTTCTATATCTTTAGCCATAAAGTCTGCTTCGTTATCTATACCATATGTAAATATTTCGAATGGTGTTACAGGTATTAATTCTTTTATATATGGATCATCTGCATTCAATATGACATATTTGTCTTTTCTGTAGTCTTGACCTAATTGACTAAATAATAATGACTTAGCATGTCCGTAAGCTTCCATCGTACCATGAAAATCTAAATGATCTTGTGTTAAATTTGAAAAAATAGCGATATCAAATTCTAAACCACGAAGTCTGCCGATAACTAACCCGTGACTTGAGACTTCAAATGTCATACTCTCACATTCTTTATCAACCGCTTCAACAATATGTTTCGTTAAAGTAACAGTTTCTGGAGTCGTATTAACACCCTTTGTAACTGTTTCATTAATTTGAAAACCATTCGTTCCTAAATAAGCACTATTTTTCCCTAATCCTCTCGTTAAATGATGAATCATTGTCGCAATTGTCGTCTTACCATTTGTACCCGTTACACCAATCGTCGTTAATTTTTGACTAGGAAAATCAAACAAGACATGACTAAAGATACTTGCCACTTTCAATGTATCCTTAACCACAATTAATAGTACATCCTCATTTAATTCTACGTAACGGTCACTCACAATGACGCTACATCCTTGCTCTATTACATTCGGTATAAATTTATGACTATCTACTGTATAACCTTTTGATGCCACAAATATAGAGCCTTCTTGAGCATTTCTTGAATCTGTCGTAATATCATGAACTTCTTGATCAATTTGACCGTAAGTTTGTTTAATTTTTATTTTATTTAATAACGTTTTAACATTCATCGTTATTGCTCCTTTATTTTCAATAGGTCTATTATACACTTTCTTAAGTTGATTTTATAGCTTAGACTATAACTATAAACAATTATAAAATGAGTGAGCGTTTACTTTTAAATAAAGGGGTGCTTTTATGATTGATATTCAATCCATTACGAAATCTTATGGAAAAGCAGTTATTTTAAAAGATGTAACAACTCAATTTGAACCTGGTTTAATAACAGGTTTAATTGGCCCATCAGGTGCAGGCAAGACGACTTTGATCAAATGTATTTTAGGCATGACAACTATGGATTCTGGTACAATTTCGATCAACGGCAATCGTATACCTAACAGAGAAATTTTAAGGTCTATTGGTTATATGTCTCAAAGTGATGCATTATTTGATGATTTAACCGCTGTTGAAAATTTAAAATTCTTTGCGAAATTATACATTCATAAAGCACTTAAATTGGACATCAACGAACAAATAGAACGAACACTGGAAATTGTCAACTTATCACATGAAAAACATAAAAAAGTTAAGGCATTTTCCGGAGGTATGAAACGTAGATTATCTCTTGCAATTAGTATGATTCAAAATCCAGACATATTGATTTTAGATGAGCCAACAGTTGGTATAGACCCAAGATTAAGAAAATCAATCTGGAATGATTTGTTTCAATTTAGAGATGAAGGCAAGACCATTCTTATCACAACACATGTATTAGATGAAGCTGATAAATGCGATCGATTATTACTAATGAGAGAAGGACAAATTATTTCTTATGGTACGCCAAATGAAATTAAATCATCATATAACCTAAAAACGATTGAAGATGTCTTCTTAGCGTTAGGAGATGGTGCACATGATTAATATTGCCACGCGTATTTTAAAACAAGTTATAAGAGATAAACGTACCCTAATGCTCTTACTCGTTGCACCGTTATTAATAATGACGTTGATTTATTTTTTATTTAATTATTCTGATGAGTCAACTGATCTAAAAGTGGGTACATATCAAGTAAACGATCAAATCATTTCAAGCCTCAAAAAACAGGATATTAACATTCAAAAGTATTCAAATCAACAAGATTTAAAACATAAATTTAAAGAGGATCATTTAGATGGTTTTCTATCATTAAACGATAACAAACTAGATGTAACTTACGAAAATACTGACCCAAGCAAAACGAGTCAATTAAAGTTAACCATCAATAAATTAGTCATTATGCAAAGTACAAAGCAGTTGTCATCTGTCGTTAATCAACAAGGGAAAATCATTCAGTCCATAACTCAACAACTGCCAGCAGCCGAAAAGTCTCAAGTTTCGGCTAAATACCCAAATCATATAACAAAGTTAGATGCCAAAGAACATTATTTACATGGTGGTAAATATACAAATTATTTTGATACAATAAGCCCTATTTTAATCGCATTTTTTGTATTCTTCTTTACATTCTTAATTTCAGGTATTTCGTTACTTAAAGAAAGAACATCTGGAACTTTAGAAAGAACATTATCATCACCTATTAAAAAACATGAAATTATTTTAGGTTATATAATAGGTTATGGTACATTTGCCATCATACAAACAACTTTGATTGTTTTATATGCTATTTATGTATTACAAATGGTTACTGAAGGCAACATATTATTAGTATTTATTACGAATGTACTCGTGTCATTTATAGCACTTACGCTAGGTTTATTGTTATCGACATTCGCATCATCAGAATTTCAAATGATTCAATTTATTCCTTTAGTTGTGATTCCTCAAGTCTTTTTTGCAGGCATCATACCAGTGGAAAGCATGCATAAAGTACTCGTATATATCGCGCATATCATGCCGCTATACTATGCAGGTGATACCATTCAAAATGTTATGTTAAGAGGCTATCACTTATCAGATATTTATATAAATTGGATCATACTCATTGGTATATTCTTATTACTGTTAGTATTAAATATGATTGGTATGAATCGATACAGAAAAGTTTAACTATATTCCATGCATAATGACGTATAATTTGTTAAATATCTCCAACTAAAACATTGATATAGTATAAAGTTTTTATATTAATTTTGTAATTATATGCAATATCTTTTCACAAAATAGCGAAAATGCGTTAAACTATCATAGAAATTAAATACAAATACGGAGTGTGGCTAATGGTTTCTCAAAACAAAAAATTATTGATTATTACAGGTTCTTTCGGTAATGGTCATCTACAAGTTACGAATAGTATTGTGAAACAATTTGGTGAAATGAATTTAAATCATTTAACTGTTATTGAGCATGATTTATTTTTGGAAGCACACCCTATTATGACTTCAATTGCGAAACAATGGTATATAAACAGCTTTAAGTATTTCAGAAATATGTATAAGTTCTTCTACTATAGTAGACCTGAACAAATTGATAAATGTTTCTATAAATACTATGGATTAAATAAATTATTGAATTTACTTATAAAAGAAAAGCCTGATTTGATTTTGTTAACTTTTCCGACACCGGTCGTATCAGTTTTAACGGAACAATTCAATTTAAATATACCTATCGCTACAGTTATGACGGACTATCGTTTACACAAGAACTGGGTAACACCACACTCAAATAGATACTATGTTGCTACGAAAGATTTGAAAAAAGAAATTGAATCTATCGGTGTAGTAAGCGATGCAATCAAAGTAACAGGCATACCTATTTCGAAACAATTTGAGCAACCAATCGACCGATATCATTGGTTAACGAAACATAAATTAGATCCAGACAAAAAAGTCATTTTAATGTCTGCTGGTGCTTTCGGTGTATCAACAGGTTTCTCAACGATGATTAGTAAAATAGATATGTACGCTAAAGATGCACAAGTTGTCATGATTTGTGGTAACAGTAAAAGTTTAAAAAATGAACTTAGACATCATTTTAAAGATAATGATAATGTTTTAATACTCGGTTATACGAAACATATGAATGAATGGATGGCATCTAGCCAACTCATGATTACTAAACCAGGTGGTATCACTATTTCTGAAGCATTCTCAAGACATTTACCACTGGTATTCTTAAATCCAGCACCTGGACAAGAGTTAGAAAATGCTGAGTATTTCGCACGAAAAGGATACGGTAAAATAGCACACACACCAGAAGAAGCGACTAAACTTGTTATTTCACTTATGAATCAACCATCTAGACTTAAAGAAATGACACAATTACTAGAAGAAAATTATATTGAAAAATCAACAGAAAATATATGCAAAGACTTACTTTCATTATTAAGTGATTCACTTTCTTATAATGAAGTTTATGGAAAGGTTCCTATGTATGCCAAATACTTCATCAGATAAAACATTTCACAAAAAAGATTTTCGGTTAATGCTCATCATATTATTTATGATGGAATTTGCGAGAGGAATGTACATTTTAAGTTATTTACCAATTCTACCAACAACCACTGCTAAAGTGACTGTTGGTATTACTTCTTTAGCGATTTCTTTACATTTCATCAGTGATGCATTAACCAATTTCGTAATAGGTTTTCTTCTAAAACGATTTGGTCCAACTGTTATATTAACGTGTGGATTTATATTAGCTTTTTCAAGTTTAGCACTCATTATTTTTATACCGTCACCTATCGTATTTATTTTAAGTGCCATATTATTAGGTATCGCGGTCAGTCCAATTTGGGTCATTATGTTATCTAGTGTAGACGAGGCTTCTAGAGGTAAACAAATGGGATATGTTTATTTCAGTTGGTTAGTTGGTTTATTATCAGGTATGATCTTCATGAACTTACTATTTAAACTACATCCTACTCGATTTACATTTATGATGGCGCTATGTGTACTCATTGCATGGATATTATTCTATTTCGTTAAAGTACAATTAACAAATTATGAAAGTAAATCTGTTAAAAAACAACTACGAGAAATCGTACAAGTTACAAGAAGACATTTATTGCTATTTCCAGGTATCTTTTTACAGGGTTCTGCAATCGGCATGTTGGTCCCTATATTGCCAACATACGCAACAAAGCATATGGGTGTTACGACATTAGAATATACACTTTTACTTATTGTCGGCGGTATTGGATGTACCATTTCGATGTTATTCTTTTCTAAATTGATGGATAAACATTCTAAAGCATTTACACATCTTATCATTTTTGTAGGATTTTTAGCATATAGCTCATTTATATTTGGATTAACGGTCTTAACACAATTATTTATCGTTCTATTGATTGCTCTACTCATTGGTACTATTTATGGATTACTCTTACCAGCATGGAATACATTTATGGCTGGTCAAATTCACAACAAAGTTCAAGAAGAAACATGGGGTGTCTTTAATAGCGTTCAAGGATTTGGAACAATGATTGGCCCGGTATTAGGTGGCTTAATTTCTGAAGTATTTAGAGACGTGTATTATACAATTTATGCTTCAAGTATTATGTTCTTATTCTTAGCATTATTCTATGGTACATTCTTTATCATTAATTATAGAAAAAGAAAATCAGCATAAAATAAAAGGAAGCAGAAGTATTAAATCAATACTTCTGCTTCCTTATTTATATGAGATAAATTTCAATTTATCCTAGTGTATATGAAGCTTCTTCAGACCATGTTTCGTCTTCATTTTGCTTCATAAGTTTAATTGTATCAATTGTTTCTGAATGATCTATACCAGCCATTCTTACTTGGCCATAAATATCTTCAAATTCTTGGCTTGAAAGACCTTGTGCAATTGTAAAGTGTGGTACGAATGGATGTGTACTTTCACCATAGAATGCTTCATTATTAAATTTACTAAATAAAGATTCTAATTCATCCGTTTTAGTCACTTTAAAATAAATAACATTTTTAGTAGGTGCAAAGCTAGATGCTTTAGACACTTGGATATTTAATGGTTCAAATTCTTTAGCTGTAGCTTCTAATTGTGATTTCACTTCATTTAGTTTACTATCTTCAATTTCAAATTTCTCTTTAATTGTAATATGTGGTGCAATTAACGCATAGTGTTTGTCATATCTTTTACGATAAGCATTCACTTTTTCTTGGAATGGTTTAGACGGAATAAGTACGATGCCTAATTTCATAATGATACTTCCTCCTTTGTTTTTCTACATTATTATTATATCAAATTTTTTTGATTTTGATGACTTAAAAAGTAACTTAACATATTTGGTAATTCAGGCTTCCATGTTTTCCATGTATGTCCACCATCTAATTCAGTGTATTCATAGGTTAAATCTACTTGTTTAACGCGTTCACTGAATGCACGATTAGGTGTTAAAAAGTCTGCCATATCTCCACTTATAAGTTTGAAAGAATCTTCTTCTTTACCTATATAATGTTTGATTGTTAATAGATGTTTAGATGAGCAATTGTTAAATGCTTCTATTACTGTATCGTTGATCAGTGGACTGAACAGACCTGCTTGACTAAAATGATGCGGGTATTCTAAACATGTCATTAAAGCGATACTTGCTGCTAGACTATCGCCTAGTAACATTCTTGCATTACCTACTTTCAAAGTTGAGAATGTTTTATCAATATAAGGACATAGCTCTTTCACCACAAATTGTGACGTTTCTTTTCGGTATTCTCCATCGGGATGAAATTCTGTTCTTCTCTTATCTACATCTTCATAGTGAACACCGACAATGATTGCCCTTTCTATTTCATCATTTGTTCTTAATTTCTCGTATGCGCGATGAATTTGACCAAATTGGAAAAAGTCCCTACCGTCAAATGTAATAATCACATGATGTTTATATAGATCTGTATAGTCTTTAGGTAAGTAAATTGAGATTGTCACTTCCCTTTTTAAGAATTTACTTTCGAGTTTAATTTGGTCAACAAGACCTATTTTTTTATCCATAAAGAACGCTCCCAACTGTACATATAATATTATTGTACAGTAGAGAGCGTATATTTGAAAGCGTTTGATATTGTTTAATTATTTATCATCTAAGTTAAACTCTTTTAAACGTTTAGGATAATCTTCATGCCAGAATTTAGCTGTTGGCACTTCATCTGGAGCTGGTTTATAAATTGCATAATAACCAGAGCCTTTTTGTTTTTTCTGAATTTCGAAGTCACGTAATGCTCTTAAGGCTGGTTTATGGAGTATCCAAATCGCAATGATATTTAACCATGCCATCATACCTACACCTAAGTCACCCATCGCCCATGCAACATCAGCTGTTTTAACACATCCGTATATTGTGGCACCTATGAGGACTAACCTTACTAATATAATCCATATCTTCTGTTTATCGGACGGTATGATATAACTTACGTTAGTCTCTGCAATATAATAGTATGCCAGTATCGTTGTAAATGCGAAGAAGAACAATGCTAAGGCAATAAAGTAAGAACCGAAACCTGAGTATGCAGGATCAAACGTGTAGTTATCTCCAGAGAATGCTTTATCGATCCCTGCTTGAGCATACATCGCTGTACCTGATACGTCTTTACTACCATCAGGGCCTTGTACATAAATACCATTGTCATGAATTAAATGTGGTGAACCATCTTTATTTGTTCCACCGTCTGTCGTATTAAATGTACCTGACATTAAAATCATTAATGCTGTAGCTGTACATACTAATAAAGTATCTATATAAACTGAGAATGCTTGTACAAGTCCTTGTTTAGCTGGATGTGATACTTCTGCAGCGGCAGCAGCATGTGGTCCAGTACCTTGACCTGCTTCGTTTGAATAAAGTCCACGTTTAACACCAATTTCAATCATCGCACCGAATATACCACCAAAAGCAGCTTCAACACCAAATGCAGATTTGAAAATTAATGCGATTAAAGCTGGTACTTCCTGAATATTTGATATAATAATAACAATCGCTAAACCTATGTAAACAATAGCCATAAAAGGTACAACAGCTGTCGCAACATTTGCAATTGCTTTAATACCACCGAAAATAATAAGCGCTAATAATACAGCTAATACTATAGCAATAACCCAAGGATTTAAACCAAATGCATTTTTCATAGACGAAGCAATGGCATTTGATTGTACACCTGGAAGTAATAGACCTACAGATAGTACTGTTACAAGTGCAAATATAATTGCATATATTTTACCAGCTTTACCTTTTATACCTGATTCTATGTAGTATGCTGGTCCACCACGATATTGACCATTAATTTCTCTTTTATAAATTTGACCAAGTGTTGATTCGATAAATGCCGAACTCGCACCTAGAAACGCTGTAGCCCACATCCAGAATACTGCACCGGGACCACCGATAAAGATTGCTGTTGAAACACCAACAATATTACCTGTACCAACACGACCTGCTAATGATACTGCGATTGCTTGGAAAGAAGAAATACCTGTTGGTGATTTTTCCCCTTGAAACATTAACCGAATCATTTCTTTAAAGTGCCTGACTTGGAAGAATCTCATCATAAATGAAAATAAAACACCTGTTAGTAAAAGACCATATACTAACGCTTTACTCCATACAATCTCATTCGCAAAGCTAACAATAGATTCCATAATTAATCTCCCCTTTGTTGTAAGCCTTAAGATAACCTCATGTTCAGAAAATTTTGAAATTACCTTGTTATGATTATACCATGTATAAATACACAATCAATATTTTTTTGAAATGAGCATAACATAAATTGTTAGCGCTTACTATATTGTCAAAAAAGGTTTCTTGAAATAATAAGTATAAAGTCTTACAGACTCTTATATTCATAAATACGTTATAATTATTCTAATCCGTACAACTTAAAATAATATATAAAAATATAAACTTTCAAACTATACACGAATTCTAGAAACTATTTTATTTATCATTGTTAATTCTGTAATTTCGCTTATAATATAAAAGTATGAGAAAGTTTGATAAGGAGGACTTCTATTGTTAAATAAAGCATGGTTTCGTACAGGAATAGCTATTCTCCTTACGTTTCTAATTATTAAAATATTTATGGAAATCAATGAAATATTTTATCCGATTATCATTATTGTAAAATCCATATTACTACCATTATTATTAGGTGGATTCTTATTCTATATTTGTTTACCTTTTCAGAAGATGTTAGAAAAAAGGAAAGTACCAAGATGGGGAAGTATTTCGATTATCATCGTAGTATTAATACTAATTGTTGTACTATTTATCTCTATTATTGCTCCTGTACTAACAAATCAAATTAATAATTTAATTAAGAACATTCCATATATACAACGTGAAATTCAGCATGTTGTAGATTATGCATTACAACAAAGAGATCGATTGCCAGAAAATATATCACAAAAAATTAATGATTCAATCGAAAGTATAAGCGGTATCGTAACAGATATGTTAACCAACTTATTTAGTTATATTTCATCATTTGTTTCAACAATGTTCTTATTAATCTTAGTGCCTTTCTTCTTAATATATATGTTAAAAGATCACGAAAGATTTATACCGTTTATTGCTAGACCATTTAAAGGACGTACGAAATGGTTTGTCGTGAATTTAAGTAAAGATATTAATCAAACTTTACAATCATATATACAAGGTCAAGTTACAGTTAGTGTTATATTAGGTGTCTTATTGTACCTTGGTTATACTTTTGTAGGATTAGATTATGCCTTACTTTTAGCGTTATTAGCATTGATTACAAATATGATTCCATTCTTAGGACCATGGTTAGCATTTATACCAGCAGCAACAATCGCGCTTATACAAGATCCTATGATGCTCGTTTGGGTAAGTATTATCACTTTAATTTGTCAGCAACTTGAAGGTAACGTTATTACACCAAACATTATGGGTAAATCATTAAATATTCACCCACTTACAATCATTACAGTAATATTAGCTGCAGGTAATTTAGGTGGATTCGTAGCCATCTTAATAGCTGTGCCAACATACGCAGTACTTAAGACAATCGTTCGAAATGTATACACACATAGACAATCTATTAGTTCAAGTGCGAACCGTACAGTTGAAGACGATCCAATACATGATAACAACTTAAAATAAACAAAAAACTGAAACCAATGAGGTTTCAGTTTTTTGTTTGGTGTGGAAGATGTTATTGTGGGTGCCCTTAGTTACACTTCCGCCGACTTTTGTTACTATGGGCGCTCTTATTCACACTTCCGCCGACTTTTGTTACTACATATACAAAAAACCAACAAAATCATAGATTTTGTTGGTTCTCTTAATTATCTTACAACGTGGTAACCTGAGTCTACGTGAATATTCTCACCTGTTACACCGCTTGAGTAGTCACTTAATAGATAAGCTGCTGTTTTACCTACTTCGATAATATCTACATTACGTTTCAATGGTGAACGTTCTTCGATTTCTTTAAGGATCGCATTGAATCCACCTACACCTTTTGCACTTAATGTACGGATTGGACCTGCAGAGATTGCATTTACTCGAATGTTATCTTCGCCTAAGTCACGTGCTAAATATTTAACATTTGCTTCTAAGCTTGCTTTAGCTACACCCATTACATTATAGTTAGGAACTGCAAATTCTCCACCTAAATAAGTAGTTGCAACGATGCTTCCACCTTCTGGCATTAATTTTTTAGCTTCTCTTGCAACAATTGTTAATGAATAAGAACTAATATCTTGTGCTAATAAGAATCCTTCACGAGATGTATCTGTAAATCTTCCTCTTAAGTCTTCCATGTTAGCAAAAGCGATTGAATGGTAAACACCATCAATATGACCAAATTTTTCTCCTATTTGTTCAAAAGCATTTACAACGTGATCGTCTTTTTGAACATCACACTCATAGATGTGTTGTCCACTTTGATTTTTTAATTCTTCAAATAATTTAACAAGTTGATCTTTACTACGTTCTTTTCTGTATGTGAATACTAAGTTAGCACCTAGTTCGTCTAACACTTTAGCTACACCAAAGCCAATACTTCTTTTGTTCGCAATACCCATGATTACATATGTTTTACCTTCTAAATTAAACATTCACTATACTCCTTTAATATGTATATTATACTAAACATTCACTCGTTATAATAACACTGGTCAGACCACCTGACAAGCATTATACTTTTATTTTATATTGAATAAAAAGTAAAAATGAGGTCTATAGTTCAACCTCATTTTTACAAAGTTTATTAAATAAATTCCATATCTTGTTTTAATTGCGAAACATATTCTTTAGATCCTGTCACAATTAACTTATCTCCATATTGTAATTCAGTATCACCATGAGGTACGATTGAGTCTTTCCCTCTAATAATACGTACGAAGATTACGTCCCCAGCAAATGGGAATGATCTTAGCAGAACATTATGGTAGCTGTGGTTCTTCATCTCTATTTCATATAGAGAAGTTTCCACGTTACTTAATAAGTTCAGCATGTTTGGAGATTCAATTAATCCTTTAAGTAAAATTTTATTACTTAAGAAACTACTAAAGAATTCAATGTTCTTACCTTCAAATGCTTCATCTTCACTACCATTTTCTTGCTTACAAATAATTCTTTTAACGCCATGATCATGTGCCATTAAAGCGACTTGTTTATTGATATGATCATCGTTTGCAGAACATACAATGATATCTGAATCAAATAAACCTAATTCTACAAGTTCCTCTTCAATATAATCATCTAACTCATATGTTTTAATGCTTTCATCTAACTTTCTATTATCTGAAAGGTCTTTTCTAAAGAACATTGAAGTTTGATAAATGTGAGAATGAATACTTTGAGCAACTGGAATCGATAATTGGTTCTTACCAATAAAGCTCACTTTTACAATTTTCTTAGTTTCTTCAGGCATTGGGAACATCTTCTTAAATACAATCGGTACAAAGACACATGTGATAACCGCACTTAGAATAAGTATGCCAGATATTTCTGAGCTGATTGTTCCAAGTTGTTCAGCGATTTTTGCTGCTGCGATTACAAGTGACAATGTTGACGTTAATAAGAATGCCGAAGATATTGTCGTTTTACGGTCATACCATTTACCTATAAATGCTACTGGAATTAGCTTAGAAATTAAAAAGGCAATAAACAGTAAAGGTATGATAATTAATAATCCTGGCTCTTGCACTAGTGATGGTATGTTTAAATTCACACCTACCATAATGAAGAATATCGGAATAAAGAAACCATATCCAAATGAGTCTAATTTCTCTACCATATCTTGGTCAGGTCCTAATAACGATACGATAACACCTGCTAAGAAGGCACCTAATATATTTTCAGCACCCACACCTTCAGCTAAACCAACAAGTAGAATAATAAGTGCAAATACAGCACGGATACCTATTTGTGTAGTACCTGAAGTTAATTTTTTTAAGAATGGTGATTTTTTAAATAAACCACCCATAATATAAAAGATAAAACTAAAGACGATTAGAATACCTATAAGCCATAACGGTGAATCACCTTTAGCATTTATTGTTCCGTAAACTGTTAACAGTAACATTGTTGCTAAATCTGCTACAACTGCAACTAACAAGATAAATTGTCCGATGCTTGTATGCATAATATTCATTTCTTTTATTGTTGGTACAACTACACCTAAACTAATTGTCGAAATGATGATAACCATCAATAATACGTCGTCTATTAAACCAGTCCATTTGAATATAAAGGCTAATAAAATAGATAAAACCATAATTAATGAAAATACGACAGCCGTTAAATATAAATTACTTGGAATATTATTTCCTTCTTGTTCATCAGAAGTTTGTTTCGTCTTAAACGCATTAAAATCAATTTCTAAACCACTTAAGAACATTAAAAATATAAAACCTAACGTCGACAAGATAGATAACCATGCATCTTCTTTTACTAATCCAAATAAAGAGTCACCTATGATTATCCCCATTATGATTTCAGCAACGACAACAGGTAAGAAAGAAATTTTCAACCTATTTACAAGTATAGGTGTTAAAAATGCAGCAATAACAACAATAACGAGAGATGTAAAACTAGAATGCTCCATATTATTCTCCTTATATTAGATAAGACATAAATGCTGTTGCTAAACCAAAGTAGATCAACATACTGACAATGTCGTTTATTGTCGTAATGAATGGTCCACTTGCAACTGCAGGGTCAATATTCATTTTATTCATAAACATCGGTATAATTGCACCCATTAAAGTACCAACAGTCATCGCGATTGTTAAACTAACTGAAACGATGAGTGCCAATACAGGTTCGCGATATAATAAGACAATTATAATAAATAAACTTATTGCACAGAAGAAACCAGTCAATAATCCTGAACCAGATTCACGAAGTGCGAGCTTAAATTTGCTTTGTTCATTTATTTCACCTGTTGAAATATTACGTACAGATACGGCAAGAGATTGTGTACCTGAGTTACCACTCATACCACTAATGATAGGTATAAATGCTGCAAGAAGTGCAACTTGTGAAAGTGTATCTTCAAATTGTCCTAATATGGATGCTGTGATCATACCTAAAACTGTTAATATTAATAACCAAGGTAAACGTTTCATAGCTGTTTGGAAGACTGAATCATTTGTAGAGTCGATGTCAGATACACCGGCTAATTTAGAGTAGTCTTCACTTGCTTCTTCATCCATAACGTCCAAGATATCATCGATTGTAATGATACCTAGTAAATGATCTTGATAGTCAATTACAGGTAACGCAATCAAGTCATAATCACGCATTGTTTGTGCTACGTCTTCTTGGTCATCAGCTACATTAGAACTGATAACACGTTCACTCATAATTTCTTCAATATATGCATCATTTTCAGCAACGATTAAGTCTCTTAATGAGATAACGCCTGCTAACTTTTTATTTTCATCTACAACGAAAATAACATAAATTGTTTCCGCTTCAGGTGCTTGTTCTTTAACGTAGAACATCGCTTCTTTAACAGACATTGTTGAATATACTGAAATAAACTCAGTGGTCATAATACCACCGGCAGTGTCTTCTTCATAGTGAAGTAATGCTTTAATTTCTCTAGCATCTTCACGATTCATGAGTGTGAGTAAAGTGGCTATTTTACTTTTAGATAATACATTCAAAATATCAACTGCGTTATCGTATGACATGTCACTTAACATTTGACTTGCATAATTAGCATTCATATTTTGAAAAATTTCTTCGTATTCTTCATCATCTAACTCAGTCGTTTCAAAGAAGTCAGCTACTTCTAACGGAGAAAGGAATTGATATATTTTTTGTTTAAGCTCATTATCACATATTTCAAAGTATTCACCTTGGTCATATGTATGCATATTTAAAAATTCTTCTCTAAATTGGTCTATTTCATCATTTGCTAATAGTTCGTCTAACTTTTCTTTATCAAAAGCTTCGTCTTCGATGTAATTTTCATTATTTTCATTAACCAACTTTGCCACCTCCTCATAAAAATACAATTTATTATATCATACCTACACCGCTTAGGTTATAGTGCATTTCATCAACAATATGCAATTGTTTCAAAGTAATGGGATGTTCAAATTCTATATGATAGCACTGCAGTAATTGATGCTCATATTGACCATCTTCAAATCCATATAAACTATCCCCTATAATAGGATATCCAATATGTGCGAGATGCACTCTTATTTGATGTGTTCTACCTGTAAACAACTGTAATTTAAGCATGCTATTTTCAGCATCGCCATCTAAATATTCATATTCTGTATGTGCAAACTTACCTTCTTCAGAAACTTCTCTTTCTACAATAGAATGTTTTGCACGTGCGATTGGCGCTTTAATAACACCTTTCTTGGGTTCAACAGCCCCGTGAACAAGTGCAACATAGTATTTACTAATTGTCGTATTTGAAACCATATGATGTAATAATTGATGCTTCGCAAATATAACTATACCACTTGTACCGCGATCTAAACGTGTCACAATGTGTGGAATTGTTCGCTCACCATTCATTATCATATGGCTTAACACCGCTTCAACTAAACTATGATGAGGATGTTCTCTAGAAGGCGCAGTATTCATCATGGCAGGTTTAGAAACGATGATAAACCATTCATCTTCAAATAAAATTTTTAAATCAAATGTAAATGGTTCTAAATTATGACTAGGAGTTTCATTTGGTAAATGAACATCAATTTCATCACCTTCATGAATTTCTTTTCTAACGGTAGCGTATTTTTTGTTCACTAATAAAGCGCCATTCTGCTTAATGGCGCTTAAACTCTTTTTAGAAATGCCTTTATCATATAAGAATGTCTTCAAAGTCATTGAAGAAGTTGCTCTATAATGTAATACTTTCATATTTAATCCTCATTCGAAATAAATGAATCATGTACTCTTTTCCAGAAAGGAAATGGTCTAAATCTCGCAAAGCGGACTTTTTCATTTGCTACTCTATATTGAATCGATTCAATATTTTTATGTTTAACATTTACATGATCAATCGTAACTTGTAATGTATCGTTATTTACAGGATGTATATGACAAACGTGATGTTTAGGTAGTACAAGCGGAGAACCGACTGTTCTAAAGACACGGTTATTAATAGAAGCTATTTCAGCTATTTGCATAGCTTCTAGTGATGGATGTATAAGTGCTCCACCTAAAGCTTTATTATAAGCTGTTGAACCAGATGGTGTTGATACACATAAACCATCACCTCTAAATCTTTCAAACTGCTCGCCTCTTAATACTAAATCTACGACTAGTGTTGCGCCATTATCTGTTTTAATTGTCGCTTCATTTAAAGCTAAATATCTCGTTTCATATCCGCCTTTTTTATAACGAATAATCACTTCTAATAATGGATATTCTATAACTTGATAAGTTGAATTGTTAATTTCAATAATGAGTTTTTCAACTTCATGTGGCAACCAATCAGCATAGAAACCTAAATGCCCAGTATGTACACCTACGAAACTGACATCACCTAACATATGACTATATTGGTGAAATGCTTGTAATAAAGTACCATCTCCACCAACAGAAATTACGATATCGGGTGATTCTTTGTCTTCAACCATATTAAAGTCATTCATATGGTTTTTCATCTTATACATTAAAGCATTCGATTTTGAATCACCTTTTGATAATATATTATACTTCAAAGCATTCACCCCTAATCGTGTTTGTGTTTATTACTTTTCTGTCTGGAATAATATTTCTGTGCTTCTTGGATTTCTTCGCGTATTTCAGACATTTCTTCATCTAATAAAAATGCTGCCTCAGCTGCTCTCTCTAATCTATTTCTTATTTCAGGAGGATAATCACCATCGTACTTATATCTTAAAGTGTGTTCAATCGTCGCCCAGAAATTCATCGCTAATGTTCTAATTTGAATTTCTGCCAAAATATTTGTTTGACCATGTAACGTTTCAATTGGATAACTAATAATGACATGATACGAGCGATATCCACTTTCTTTTGTATATTCGATATAATTTCGTTCTTCTACAACTTCAAAATCTTGTCGTTGTCTTAATAGTTCTACAACGATATCTATATCATCAACAAACTGACACATCATTCTTAAACCTGCAATATCATACATTTCCTCTCTTAATCGATCAAAAGGAATATTACGTTGATTTGCTTTATCTATAATACTTGAGATAGGTTTAACACGACCTGTAACAAACTCAATTGGCGAAGGTTTATCTAAAGATTCATATTGCTTACGTAACCCCTTCAATTTAATCTTTAATTCGTCAATTGCTTGTTTATATGGTGCCAAAAATTCTTCCCATTGATTCATAACCATCACTCCGCTTTGTTTAATTCAAATGCTTCCTCTACCGAAGCTACAAACGCTTTACCATAGTTGTGATTATCTGCGATGTTATCTAATAAAAATTCCATTTCTTCTTTAAATGAAGTTAATACTAAATGATCATTGACGATGACCTCTTTGTCGAAGTGTTCATGAATCATTGACCATGTTTCCTCTACAAATAATAAATAATGGTATTGTTCACCACTATCAAGCATATATACAAATGCATGATTATCACTATCTACAATCATATGCTCTGCTGGTTCTAATCCCTCAGTTGGTTGGTCTGTATAACATTTGATTTGATTATCATTTATTTTAATTTCATTTACATAAATACGCATTGTTGTTCCTCCTTATTCCAATCTATTTTAACACATTTTAATTTAAACATTCATATCATCAAGTCAATTTTGTATAATTACTTGTTTATCCGTAAATCTTCTATAATAATAGTGTAAAAGGAAGTGTATATCAAAATGGGACAAGAACTCGAAATTGAATTCAAGAATATGCTCACGCTTGAAGATTATGAATTAATCAAACAATATTATTTTAAACAAAGTGAGCCTTTTAAACAAACAAATTACTATATAGATACAAATAATCATGATATTATGTCACAAAAAATGGCACTACGAATACGTGAAAAGAATCATAATTATGAAATGACTTTAAAAGTCCCACAAGAAGTTGGTCTTCTAGAATATAACGAAATTGTTGAGGATGTTCCTAAACAAGGTGAACGATTAGACAAACAATATCTTCCAGAAAACATTACTGAAATATTAAATAAGTTCAATATTCCACTGAATGACCTAAGACAACTTGGTGATTTAACGACTTATAGATTAGAAAAAAATATAGGCACTGGACTTTTAGTATTAGATCATAGTATTTATTTAGGTATTGAAGATTACGAATTAGAATTCGAAGTTAAAGACTATGCTAAAGGCGAAATAGCTTTTAATAAAATTTTGAATGACATGAATATAAAAAGAAATATTCCAAATAATAAAGTGGTGCGCTTTTTTAATGCAGATCGCAAAAGAACATGAATTTACTTTCGTTACAAGTCGAAATACTTTTAAAAATTTAAGAACATGTTATATTAATATTATCGATAATGAAATAAGCAAGAAAAGGTGAAATTATGACCCCATATGAAGTAATCGACCCCCAAGATTTGTACGACATGATTGATCACTTTTATTATCTCGTAGAACGCGATAATCGTATTAATCATCTTTTCCCTGGTGACTTTGCAGAAACGAGTCGTAAACAGAAACAGTTTTTAACTCAGTTTTTGGGTGGTCCAGCATTATATACAGAAGAACATGGTCATCCGATGTTACGACAACGTCATTTACCTTTCAGAATTACGAATAAAGAAAGAGATGCTTGGCTAGAGAATATGCTTGAAGCCCTTACCCAATCTCGATTAAATAAAGATATACAAGAATATTTATATGAAAGACTCAAGCTAACTGCAAACCACATGGTTAACGCTTAATATAGTTGAAGGTGGATAATATGGCCGAAGAATTAAGACTAATCCATGCTAATGAACAAAATAATATAGATTTAACACCTGTAAGCAAAATCGAAATTTATTCATTTTTCGATCCATTTTGCGAAGATTGTTTTAATCTATCAGCTACATTAGCAAAGTTAAAAATTGAATATCAAAAATATGTTAAAATTCGTCAGATTTTGAACCCATCTCTAAAAGTTTTGACTAAATGTCAGGCTCAAAGCACATGTGAATTTGATAATGTAGCTTTAGCATTTAAAGCAGCAGAATTACAAGGACATAATAGAGCGAGCAGATTTCTAAACTTAATTCAGAATGAAATTATACCTCATGAAAAAATCATTACAACTGAGTTAATTAGAAAATGTGCCTACAAATCTGGAATTGATTTATCTGTATTTATTAAAGACTTAAAAGAACAGTCATTGACTGAAAGTTTACAAACAGATTTGCACATTGCACGTGAAATGGATATCAATATGACACCATCACTTGTGTTCTTTAATGAAGATGTACATTCTGAAGGACTTAAAGTAGAAGGTTTATACCCATATCATATTTATACGTATATCATTCAAGAACTTATTGGAACTGAAGTTGAGAAACAACTCCCTCCAAAATTACTCGATTATATACAATCGCAATCGATTATTTCCGAACAAGAAATTGCGACAATATATGAATGGCCAGAGAAAATCGTCAAACGCGAATTAAAAAAATTACAACTCCAAAATTATATAGAACAACAAGATTCTGTACATGGAGATTTTTGGAAATTCAAGAAAAGTAAATAATAAGTATAGGATCTGTAACCTTACTTAAATTAAAGATATAAAATAAAAAAACAGCAGTCATTCATCACTAAAGATGAATGACTGCTGTTTTAATTTGGACATTTATGCCCTACTCAATTTTTAGCATGAACATTAAGTTTCATACTTTATGGCTAAATATATGTTCTTATAACTTATACTTACCATTTAATAGATAACTTTTGGGATGTTAACTATGAATGAACAAACAAATAAATAAAAAACACCGTGTCTGATTACACGGTGCTTAAACAAAGGGGATGGGAGAAATTTTTCACTTCAAACAAAGGGGTATGTTTGTTATGTGATTAATTTCATGTATGTAATATAACATGGTCTATACACTAAATTCAACAAAAAACATCGTTTTTTTTAATTTGTCACACAGTTGTCATATTGGAAACGTCTACATACATTTATTTCTCTTTTACAAGCTTTTCAAAGGCATTTAGTTTCTGTTCAAATACTTCCATTGCCTCTTCTATTGGTTGTTTAGATGTCATATCTACACCAGCTTTTTTCAATACTTCGATCGGATAATCTGAGCTACCTGCTTTTAAGAATTCATTAATATATCTCTCAACTGCTGGTTCGCCTTCTTCTAATATTTGTTTGCTCAATGCTTGTGCCGCACTATAACCTGTAGCATATTGATAAACATAGAAATTATAATAGAAATGAGGAATACGTGACCATTCTTTGGCAATGTTCTCATCTGTCACAACAGCATCTCCGAAATATTTTTTATTAAGTTCTGCATACTCAGAGTTTAAACGATCTGCAGTTAATGGTTCACCATCTTCTACAATTTTATGAATAAGGTATTCAAACTCAGCGAACATTGTCTGTCTAAATAATGTTGCTCTAAATCTTTCTAACTCTTGGTTTAATAAATATTTACGCTTTTCAGGATCTTCTAAGTTCTTATCCATGTATTCACTTAATAACGCTTCATTAGTTGTAGAAGCAACTTCTGCTACAAAAATTGAATAATCACTTTCATTTGATTGTTGATATTTTCTACTGAAATAACTATGTGCAGAATGTCCAAATTCATGAATTAACGTAAATAAATCAGAAATAGAGTCTGTCCAGTTTAGTAAAATAAATGGATTTGTTAAGTGAGCGCCTGAAGAATAGCCACCAGAGCGTTTACCTTTATTCTCATAAACGTCTACCCATCTATTATTTAAACCTTCTTCAACTACATCTGTGTATGTTTGACCCATAGGTTGTAACGCTTTAACCATCCAGTCTTTAGCTTCTTCATATGGCATCTCAAATGAAGAGTTTTTAACGAGTGGTGTATACATATCATACATATGCATTTCATCTAAACCGAGTAACTCTTTTCTTAAAGCTGTATAACGATGTAACAATGGTAAATGCTTATGTACAGTCGCAATTAAGTTATCGTATACTTCTTCTGGAATAAAGTTATTTGATAATGCTTGTTCACGAGCTGAGTTGTACTTGCGAACTTTTGAACTAAATATAGCAGTCTTAACTTTCCCACTTAACGTTGCAGTTAATGTATTGTTATGACTACCATATGCTTCATATACATTATCATAAGCAGATTTTCTTAAAACACGATCTTCAGATTCTAGTAATTTAGTATATGTACCTTGTGTCAGTTCGTGTTCATTACCATCTTTATCCACTGCTGGTTTAAATGTTAAATCAGCATTATTGAACATACCAAATACATTGCTAGGTGTTTGTAATGCTTCCCCTGCTTCAGCTAAAATCTTTTCTTCTTTATCACTTAAAATATGAGGTCTTTTTTTATTAAGTTTCTCAATATCAAATTGATATCTTTTTAAATCATCATTTGATTCAACAAATTCATTTAATGTTGCTTCATCGATAGACATTAATTCAGGTAATATAAAGCTCCATGCACTCGCAAATTTATTAGCAAGTGTTGCTGCCTTCGCTTCATATCCAGCGTATTTATCATTTGCTGTGTCTTGATCATGTTTCAAATGAGCATAAACATAAACTTTACCTAGTTTCTCATCAATTTCACTATCAAGTAATAACGCTTTATACAATGTTTCTGCACTATCTTTCAAATGACCTTTGAATTGTTCTTCTTTACCTAAATAGCCTTCTAACTCTTTAAAAGCTTCTTCATATGCTTCGTCAGAAGAAAAGATAGTTGTTAAGTCCCATGTATATTGTTCTTGTTGTTCTTCCCTTGTAATTAACTTCGCCATCTTAATAGCCTCCTTAATATTTCATATTTATAATTTTCTCATTAATTAGTCGAATTTGCACGTGAAATAGCCTTTCGTTTTACAATTGAAATATATGAGTAAAAGGCGTTTAAAAGGATTTCTTTCTTAGAATAATGACAATCATAAAATGATCTAAATTCTATGAACTGATAAAATTTTTCAAAAGTAAATGTCTTATTGTTCATTTCTAAAAACAAGTATGTTTGCCATGTAATACAATGTGTTAAAAAATATATTTGTTCAGGTACAATAATACCAATAATCGCTTGTCTCTTCTTATGTATTAAGCGTGCATTATATAATAAAGATAGCGTCGGTTCTAATACATTCTTCTGTTTCCTACATTTAGTTAAATATTCTTGATAAGCTCTATCCGTTAACGCTAAATTTGGTATTTGCTTTAACGGGTAATCTTCTAATAAATGCTCCCATTGAATTTCACGTCTATAACCGATAAATCTATGTTTATCAATTGATTGTAAACATTCATATCTTATTAACAAACGCTCTTCTGGATTATAAGTGTTCTTTCTCTATGATTAATGAGTGCTGATTCAAAATAACTGAGGGTTAATATACCATTCTGATATTTAATTTCTTTACCTATCCAAATTACTTTCATATTCATTATTCGAAATCCTTCACTTCTATCCATTAATAAATCAAAGCTAATAGGTGAATATTGAAATTCGACAACAAGATTTTTATTAATCAGAATGTCAGGAATTTGTTCAATCTCTGAAATATAATATTCCATATCTATGTTAACTTTCCCATTTAAGCTTGCATAAATATGATGCTTAGATGATATGTGATCAAGAGATTCTTTCTTATAACTATTTCTTAAACAATAACTATCTACTTTATGAGCAAAGTGCGCTACAGTATCTTTCCCTTTCTTGATAACAAGTTCATGTAAACAATCCGGGCACCTATATATTTCATTTGCCTTAGCGTGTTGTGCATATATTAACTGATTATGTTGATTAAGTCCCATTAACATAAAAAAACACCTCTTTAGTATATAAAACGTAAAGAGGTGCTAAAATTACTTATTTAATTTTTAGGTTCAAAATATCTTCTCACTTGACCCATAACATTATAACTCATGACAACTTTTGCATAATCATCTAGATATAATTTAGACACTTGAGTTGGATTAGCATATTCAAGTAATTGTCCGTAGAAGTCATTAATAATGTCTTCACTATCTATTTGATCAAATTGTACATAATAATAATATTTGTTATCTAACATGTATAATAAGTCTGTAAATACAATATCTTTATGTTCATTATAATGTGCATATTCAATAATATCTTCTAACTCTTCGAATCTTACAAGTAAGCCTATGTCTTTAGGGACAAAGTGTTTTTCAGCTTCTTTCTCTTCATTCAAGAGATCTCCGATATTCTGATCAGAATCGAGTGCTTGAGATAAGAAATCATTGACTTGATACTCTAATTGTTCATTAGATTCTTCGTCAGTCATATTTAACAGTTCGTCACCTTTAGATTTAGAAACGGTTACTTCAACACCCTTTTCAAATGCATGCACTTGGATCCACAATGGTCCTTCAACGACAAATTCTTCCTCGTCATTGATTTCATCCATCATAGACCAGAAAAATTCTTCGCCACGTTTACGATTTGTCCATAAATCTTCACGTTTGAAACCTCTTGCTTCGATATCTTGATAAGTTATAAATAATTTTACCGTTGTTTCATCAATTCGTTCTATTCTCATAATGTCACACTCCCTTACTCTAGGAATAGTACATTCATTGTATTATAAACAAGTACATTTTAACAGTAATTTGTTCGAACTATTCACATTTAATTTTTTATACAAAAATAGCCCCTGTGAACAGGAGCTATAATGTTAATATTAGACTAAATTAGTCAACCATACGTTGTGCTTCCATTAATTGGAATGTACGCACTTTTCTTGGTAAGAAACGACGAATTTCATCTTCGTTATAACCAACTTGTAAACGTTTATCATCTAAAATAATAGGTCGACGTAATAAACCTGGGTTGTCTTGTATAATTGTATATAATTCTTGTAGAGGTAATGCATCGATATCTACATTTAATTTTTGATATGTTTTAGAACGAGTTGAAATAATTTCGTCTGTTCCATCTTCTGTCATCTTTAAGATTGATTTAATTTCATCTAATGTTAAGTGTTCTGAAAAAATATTACGCTCCGTATACGGAATGTCATGTTCTTGTAACCATGCTTTCGCTTTACGGCAAGATGTGCAACTTGGTGAAGTAAATAATGTTACCATACATCTCACTCTCCTAATTGAATATTATTTATGTTAAACGTCAGTGAACTTATAAGATAAAATACACTTAATTATATATACCCTATATATTACTAGGTTAAACATATATTGCTCACTTGGTTTAATCTTTATCTAATTGCTATAAATATATTATATAACTCAAAGATTAAAATTAAATGAGAAACTGCTAATAATTCATTAAAAAGCACATAAATTATAGATGAATATGTTTATGACGACATATTTATCTAATTACAAGAATAACACAACTTACAAATGATTAAAATACTGTTATAATGATATAAAGAAATTTTGTAGAAAAGAGGCAACTTTAATGGAAACTTTATTTTCAGGTATCCAACCAAGTGGTATCCCTACTTTAGGTAACTACATTGGTGCATTAAAACAATTTAATGAGATTCAGCACGACTATGACTGCTTTTTTTGCATTGTAGATCAGCATGCAATTACAGTACCTCAAGATAGACTTAAATTAAGAGAAAACACACGTAAATTAGCTGCGATTTACTTAGCATCTGGACTAGACCCAGAAAAAGTAACGCTATTCATCCAATCAGAAGTACCAGCACACATTCAGGCTGGATGGATTTTAACAACAATCAGTTCAATTGGTGAACTTGAAAGAATGACTCAATATAAAGATAAAGCACAAAAACAATCTCAAGGCATTCCAGCAGGTCTATTAACTTATCCACCATTAATGGCAGCAGATATTGTACTTTATAATACAAATATCGTACCTGTCGGCGATGACCAAAAACAACATATTGAATTAACACGTAATGTTGTTGATCGCTTTAATACGAAATACAATGATGTTTTAATTAAACCAGAAATTCACATGCCTAAGTTTGGTGCTAGAATTATGAGCTTACAAGATCCATCTAAGAAAATGAGTAAGAGTGATGATAATCAAAAGAACTTCATCTCATTATTAGATGAGCCAAACGTTGCAGCTAAGAAAATTAAAAGTGCTGTTACAGATTCTGATGGCATTGTTAAATATGATAAAGAAAACAAACCAGGAATCAGTAATTTACTCGTTATATACTCTAGCCTATCAGGACAATCAATTGAAGAATTAGAAGCACAATATGCTGATAAAGGATATGGCGATTTCAAAGGAGACTTAGCTGAAGAAGTTAAGAAATTCCTTGTAGAATTCCAAGAAAAATTCAATTATTATTATGAAAACAAAGAAGTATTAGATGAAATTCTTGATAAAGGTAGAGATAAAGCAAGTTTCGTAGCCAATAAAACATTGAAAAAGATGGAAAACGCTATAGGATTAGGTAGAAAAAGAAAATAATTATAAAAAGCAGTAGAAACTCACATTTTAGTGAATTTCTACTGCTTCTTTAATGTCTATTTTTCAATATAAGCTTCTTTTAATGTAGAAACGCCTCCGAATTGGTGGTTCACTACATTTTTAACGTTAGGTTTTTGAAGTTGTGCTACACCGACTTGATAAAGTGGTACAATACCCGCTTCATTTAATAACATACTTTCAGCTCTTTGTAATTCTGAAAGTCGTTTGTCAGGGTTGCTTGCTAATGAAGAGTCTGCTGCTTTAATAATACTGTCATATTCTTTATTAGACCAGCCAGTATTATTATGAGAACCGTCTGTTACATAAAGTTCTAAGAATGTCATTGGATCTGGATAGTCTGGAATCCAGTTTTCTAGTGACATTTCATATTCACCTTTTGAAACAAGATCCAGTTTTTGTTTAAATGGTTGTTGTTTAATTTTAATTGTAACTCCATCTAAATTTTTCTCTAATTGTTCTTTAAAGTATTCAGCATCTCGTTTAGCTGTGTCTTTGTCATAAGTCATAAGCTCAATTGTAAAATTATCTTTACCTAATGCTTTTTTAGCTTTTTCATAATGTTCTTTTGCTTCTTTAACATTATATTGGTTCGTATTTTTCACGCCATCTTGATATTCTTTACCTTTACTATCTTTAACAAAATCTTTTGGTACAAAGTTATCTGTTGGAATAGAACCGTTATTCAAGTTGTTTTTCACGTATGCTTCTTTATCAATTGCTTTAGCAAATGCTAATCTAAAGTCTTCATTCTTGAATTCAGGCACTGTATCTTCATTTAATTTGAAGTAATACGTTACAGTATCTAATTCTGTATTAAATGCTTTATCATCTTTATATTTCTTAACTTGTTCTGCTGGTAAATCTACAATATCTAGTTTATTCGTTTCATATAAATTTACAGCTGTTGAAGCTTCTTTTACCACTTTATAGTTTACTTTGTTTAATTTAACTTTATCTTTATCCCAGTAATCATCATTTTTTTCTAACGTAACTTTATCGTCTGTTTTCCATTCAGTTATTTTGAATGGTCCATTATATAAAGTTGTTTTGACTGTTGTACCATACTTGTCACCTTGTTTTTTAACGAATTTTTCATTTTGTGGCATAAATGTACCGAATGACAATAATTCTTTATAGTATGGTAATGATTTCGTTAGTTCAAATTCTAATGTATGATCATCTACGGCTTTAACACCAAGTTCTTCAGGCTTTTTGTCTCCTGAATTAATTTCTTCTGCATTTTTAATATCGTATAAGATATATGCATATTCAGATGCAGTATCTGGATCTACAACTTTTCTCCAAGCAAAGACAAAATCATGTGCCGTTACTGGATCGCCATTTGACCATTTTGCATCATCTCTTAATTTAATCGTCCACTTCTTACCATCGTTCGTAATTTTCGGATCACCTTTTGCTACTGCTGGTATTGCTTTATCATCTTTATCTAATGTGTAGAGACCTTCCATTGTTTGGAAGAACATATCAAATGATAAACCATCTGTTGCCATAGCTGAATCCATCGTGGGTATATCACCATTGATTTGTAAATCTAATGTTTCATCACTCTTGCCTTTACTACCGCCACCCGATGAACAAGCACTCAATACGAGTACAGCTGCTAACATCATTGTTAAAACTTTAAATATTTTCGACATGTAACTCATCCCCTAAGTTTATATTTAGTTAAACTACCGATTTGTTACTTTTGAACATAAGCATGTTTTAAATCTGTATCTCCACCAAACTTATGTCTTTCAATATCTTTCACATAACTTTGCGTTAATCTTGCATTCCCTTGTTGATAAATAGGCACAATAACCGCTTCATCTAATAATAATGATTCAGCATCTTGCATAGCTTCAACACGCTCTTGTTCTTTATCTAACAATTTATCTCCCGCATCGTTAATTTTGCTGTCATATTCTTTGTTTTTCCAACCTGTTTCATTCATCACATTATCGCTTGTAAATAATTCTAAGAATGTCATAGCATCTGGGTAATCAGGACCCCATCTACCGAATGAAATTTGATAATCCATGTTTGCTTCTAATTTTAATTTTTGCTTATAAGGCTGTTGTTTAACTTTAATTGTTACGCCTGGTAAGTTTTGCTCAATTTGCTCTTTAAAGTATTCAGCATCCTTTTTAGCGTTATCTTGGTCATAAGTTAATAATTCAAAAGTAAATTCATCTTTACCAAGTTCTTTCTTAGCAGCTTCTAAATGTTTCTTAGCTTCTGCTTTATTGAATTTATTATCTGTTTTAACACCTTTAGTATAGTCTTCTCCTTTAGTATCCTTTACAAATTCTGTCGGTACTAAAGAGTTTGCTGCTTTAGAACCATTGTTTAAATTACTCTTAACATATTGCTCTCTATCAATTGATTGTGCGATTGCCATTCTTAAATCTTTATTTTTGAATTCAGGTACATCTTTTTGATTCATTCTCATAAAGTAAACTCTTGATTCAAGTTCTGTGTTATAAGCTTTATCATTTTTATATTTCTTAACATTTTCTGCTGGGATAAGCGCTTCATCTACATCCCTTGCATTATACATATTTAGAGCTGTTTGAGGCTCTTTAACAACTTTAAAATTCACACTATCTAGTTTCACATTACCTTTATCCCAATATTCTTTGTTTTTAGTTAAAGTATAATTATCTTCTGTCTTCCAGTCAGATAACGTAAATGGGCCATTGTATAGTGTATCTTCAGCAGTTGTGCCGTATTTATCGCCTTTTTCTTTTACGAATTTTTCATTTTGCGGTAAAAATGAACCGAATGACAATAATTCTTGGTAATAAGGTAATTCACGATTAAGTTTAATTTCTAATGTCTTATCATCAATCGCTTTAACACCTAATTCTTCAGGTTTTTTGTCACCTTTATTAATATCTTCGGCATTTTCAATATCAAACATAATAAATGCATATTCAGAAGCAGTTTTTGGATCAACTAATTTACGCCAAGCATATACGAAGTCGTGCGCAGTAACTTTATCTCCGTTTGACCACTTTGCATCTCTCAATTCAATCGTCCAAGTCAAACCGTCTTTAGACTTTTTAGGATCACCCTTTGCAATACCCGGAATCGCTTTGTCATTTTTGTCTAACTTATACAACCCTTCCATCGTATTATTTAAAGCATCGAAAGACACAGCATCTGTTGCTAAAGATGAATCCATTGATGGAATATCCGAAATAGAAATTAATCGTAACTTTTTGCCATCCCCTGCAGAACCGTCACTTTTATCCTTTCCGTTTCCACCACTACATGCCGATAAAAGTAAAATTATCGACAGAAAAACTAAAAAACTCCACCTTGCATGTTTGTTTTTCATAAACATTTCCCCTTATTCAATTTTTGAAAATTCAGTCATTTCTGAACTTTCTTCAATTATAATGTTAATTTGTTTATGTCGCAACATAAGTTATCAAGAAATACAATTTTTAGAATTTAATAAAGATTTCGTAAGAATAATTATTAAATATCATAAAATAAACCCTACAAATTTTAAATTTGTAAGGTTTATTCCTAGGATTTATTTAGAACTATAGTATTTTCAAAAGCCTCGTCTGGATTTTGAGTATGATTTAATTCTAACCACTTATCATAGTTTCCTTCATATACGATTTCTCCATGATCTATAAATATGATATGTGGATTTAAATGAGCTAAATCTTGTAATTGATGAGTGGCTAATAGACAAATTTTACCTTTATGTATTAATGACTGTAATTTTTCCATTATCATTTTCCTAGATACTGGATCAACACCACTCGTCGGTTCGTCAAATAAGAACAGCTTTCTATCCAAGTTTGAAAAAATCACTGTTAACAGCCATTTAGTTTCTCCAAATGACATCTTCCCAATTTTCATTTTTAATAAATGATCATATTTCTCTTTTTCGATGTTGGATAAACCTTTATAAAAATGATCTTTGAACTTCTTTTTCTCACCCTTAGGAATAATGCCTAAAAATAATTTTATAAGGTCTTCTCCAGTATTATTTGGTGCGTAATAATTATATTGTGTTAGAAATGAAATATCATACAATTTCGGCATATTGATTTCATCGTATTCTGCTTTTAAATGATTCGTTATACAATCGAATAAAGTTGTTTTACCAGCTCCATTCATACCTATTAATACATTTAATCTATCTGGTTTTAGATCAAACGAAATATTTGAAAGTACTGGTTTATCACTATTTTTGTATGTATATTTTAAATTTTTTACATAGTACATGTAACTCATCCTTATCTTATAATTTTAGAATTAATATCTAATTTTAAAAGTGCATATAAACCAATTACGACATAAAAAATATATATTATAGGAATCATCATGCTGAAATGATTAAAACCAAGAACAATCAATTCCCCTAATTTATAAAGGAAATGTAACGGATTAATCCATTCCAATCCAAAGAGTTGCATATTGACAATGTAAAATAATGCAATTGAAAGTATCGTTGAAATAGTAGCGATAGAACTTGCTTTAAAAGGCAATGAAGTTACTACTAAGAATATAAATGATATAGGAATGATTAAAAGTATATAAATAAAGGCATATAATAAAATTTTCAAACTAAAGAGTTTAAATAAAGCCATAAATAGAATGGATATAACACTTATGCTTATAGATAAAATTAAGATTTGAGATACTAATATTGCCAATATAAATGGATACTTGGACCCTGCCAACATAACATAACTTTTCAGTGCGCCAACTTCTCTAATATTTGCAATTTCAACTGCAATGCCATTAAGTAATATCATGATTGTCATAAATGACCAAAATTGAACTAATAATATTTCCTTATCTTCAATAGTCTTGACACTATTTTGATAAACTGAAAAATTAATGATAATCATTAGAATCGGAAAAATAAGCGTCCAAACTAAAGTAATCCTATCTTTCAATATCGATTTTAAATTAAATATAAGAAACGAATTAAGTTGATTCATAGTTCACTCCAATCAGCTTTTAAAAGCGTGAATTTTCTAACTTTATTTAGTTTAATTATATATAAAGTCTATTTCAGTATCAATAAAGTGTTAAAAATTTACAAAATCAAAACCACCCGTTTAACGGGTGGTTTGTTCTGCGGCTATAAGCCTCTATTACTGACCAGCCCTAAAAGGGCACTGAGAAGATCAGC
>NZ_JAJNIU010000022.1:0-36752 GCF_022386355.1 Mammaliicoccus sp. L-M44
TTACGTTCCGCGAGAGTAGGACGTTGCCGGGCAAATATTTATAAATGGATGCGATGAGCCGCACTCGAGACCTGTTAGGTCTCTTTTTTTTGTAATTTTTTAAGGTAGTCTATAGCCAGTTCCAATATTTCTAAAATGTAATTTCTCGTAAAAAGAATTGTTCTCTGATAATAATTCTATTCGAACAGAAGGATATTGTGCTAATAAATAGTCAATTAGTGCTTTAGCATATCCTTTCTTTCTATGACTCTTTGTAACGACAAGTTCTGTAATATATAATGTGACAGTTTCGTCTGTTAAGAATCTAGTATAACCAATAACCTCATTATTTACTTCTATTACAATAATATGAGATGTAATAAGCAATTGTTGGATTTTTTCAATACTGAATGTTTTCCAACCTTCTTGCTGAGCTATTTCATAAATAGATTGTATATCTGTGTCAATTGCATTTCTAATAAACATTTTACTCACTCCTTTTTAAGTATATCTTATTTTAATTATTACAGGAATGACGTTGGACTTTATCATTGATATAATGATAAAGACTAAAAATTAAGAGGTAGCCTTATGAATATTAATGAAAAATTAAAATCTCTAAATGATCATGATGCCATTTCACTACATGTTCCAGGGCATCATAATCATACAATTGGTTATTTAGATGAAATAAATCTTGCTATGGATATGACTGAAATAACTGGGCTTGATGATTTGCATCAACCAGAATCATGTATAAAGATGAGTATGTCTGAATTGAATAGGTATCCTGGTTATTATGGGCAGTATCTCGTTAATGGTACAACTGTTGGAATACTATCTGCAATTTATGCAGTGGCGCATTTAGAGGGGGAAGTATTAATTCCTAGAAATGCGCATAAATCAGTATTTAATGCTTTGAATTTGACGAAGCAAGATGCTAAGTTTATGCCTATGACCATATCAGATAAGACAAACCAATATAACGGTGTAGCTTCATTAAGGGATTTAGATTTGAATCATATTAAATTAGCTGTTTTTACTTATCCTAATTACTATGGTGAAACATTTGATATTGAAGAAATTATTAAAATCTTAAAAGAACACCAAATTCCTGTATTGGTAGATGAGGCACATGGGGCACATTTTGGTATGAGTTCAAACTTCCCTAAATCGTCTATGACATATGGTGCTGATATAGTCGTGCAGTCTTACCACAAGACGTTACCAGCCTTAACAATGGGTTCTGTTCTGTATATGAGAGAAGATTTAGAAATAAAAGCAAATATTCAACAGTACTTGAAGATGTTGCAAACATCAAGCCCTTCATATCTTATTATGGCTAGTTTAGAAAGTGCGGAAAAATTTTATAAGCAGTATGATGATGAAAAATTCAGGTGCAATAGACAAACATTCATTGAAACGATGGAAAATGTTGGATTTGAAGTGGGTAGTCTAGAGGACCCTCTTAAATTAATTGTTTCTTATAGAGGATTAAGCGGATTTGAAATTCAAAAACTATTTGAAGATGTGCATATCTATGTAGAGTTATGTGATTATAAATTTGTGTTATTAGTCTTACCATTATGGCATGAATCAGATAAGTTCCCATTTGAAGATATGATTGATCGTGTTAAAAATATTAAAGTGAACGTTAAGCATCAACTCAAAGAAGAAGTACAATTTAAATTACCATACGAAACAGATAGTACAATGTATAAATACAGCGATATTGAAAAAACAAAAATGATGGACTTGAATACATCATATGGCTATATTGCTGCTGAAGATATTGTGCCTTATCCACCAGGTATACCAGTCATTTTAAAAGGAGAAAATATTCGTAAAGAAATAGTGGATTCTCTTTTACAATGGATTGATAGAGGTGGTAGAGTGGAAGGTATATTAAACAAGCAAATCAAGGTAAAGGATGAACAATAAAATGGGACGATTTATTACGTTTGAGGGTCCAGAGGGTTCTGGCAAAACGACGGTTATACATAAAGTTTATGAAAAGTTAAATCAAGATTATGATATTTTACTGACTAGAGAGCCAGGTGGTATCAAAATAAGCGAAGCGATTAGAAACTTGTTGTTAGATAGTGATGATGACATGGATGAAAGGACAGAAGCACTGCTTTTTGCTGCTGCTAGAAGACAACATTTAGTGGAGAAAATTTTACCTCAACTTAATAAAGGTGGAACGGTATTATGTGACCGATTTGTTGATAGTTCTTTAAGTTATCAAGGTTACGCACGTGAAATTGGGGTAGAAGAAGTTAAGGCAATTAATGAATTTGCGATTGATAACCTTTATCCTGATTTAACGTTATATTTTGATGTACCTGCTGAAGTTGGTTTAAATCGAATTAAAGATAATCAACGTAATGCGAATCGTTTGGATAAAGAAAAAATAGAATTTCATCACAAAGTTACAGATGGTTATAAAAAATTAATTGCTGAGTATCCAGATAGAATTAAAGTAATTGATGCGACGCAACCATTAGAAAAGGTTGTAGATGATGCATATTCTACGATAGTAAAATATCTGAAACAAGATTAAAATATGATATAATAAATAAAGAGGTGTTTAGATATGAAAATGGTAATAGCGATTGTCCAAGATCAAGATAGTCAAAACTTGTCAGAAGCACTTATAGAAAAGAATTTTAGAGCCACTAAACTTGCAACAACTGGTGGATTTCTAAGAGCTGGAAATACAACATTCTTATGCGGTGTCAAAGATGAACGTGTAGATGAATTATTACGTGTTATCGATGGAACTTGTGGTAATCGTGAACAACTTGTTTCACCTATCACACCAATGGGCGGTAGTGCGGATTCTTATATTCCTTACCCTGTAGAAGTTGAAGTAGGTGGCGCAACTGTATTCGTTATGCCAATTGAACAATTCCATCAATTTTAAGAACTGATGAGCTGCCGTTTGAGCAGCTTTTTTATTGCAAGGAGCGTAAAATATGCAATTAACCAAAGAGATTGATCATTTATTAAGTGCACAACAATTATCTCATGCCTATTTATTTGAGGGAGATAATATGTTTGAAATGAAATCTACAGCTTTATATTTTGCAGAACAAATATTATGTGAATCAGAACAAAGTTGTGTGGTTAAAGTTCAAAATTTTAATCATCCTGATTTTGTATATATTCAATCAGATGAAACAACGATAAAGAAACAACAAATAGAAGAATTACTCAGAAAAATGAATCAAAAACCTATCGAAAGCCAATATAAAGTTTACATTATTGAAGCTTTTGATAAACTAACAGTACAGGGTGAAAATAGTATACTTAAATTTTTGGAAGAACCACCTCCAAATACAATTGCCCTGTTACTGACAACCAAGAAAGATCAAATATTGCCAACTATACATTCAAGATGCCAACTTGTTCATTTTAAACCTGCATCTAAAGAAAATTATATAGAAGAATTAAAACTGTCTGGTATTTCTTCTGCAATTGCGCATACATTGAGTTTTGTTACTTCTGATAAAGAAGAAGCACTTGCTCTTACAGAAGAACAATTGTTTGTACAGCTTAGAAAAACTGTAACGAAACTTGCTGAATTGATGGTCAAAGATACACAGATGGCAATGATTTATTTGATCGATTGCATAAAAATTGCTAACACACGCCCGTTGCAGCAATTATTTTTAAATAGCTTGAATGCTTATTTTCAAGATTTATTACATGCCAAAATTCAAATAGATACGATAAAGGCATATCCAGATTTAGAAGTGGAAATTAGAGAGATCAGTCAATATTTATCTTTAAATGACATTTCGAATTATATACAAGTTATAACGGAAGCAAACCGTAAATTAGCGCAAAACGTTAATGCAACGTTAGTATTAGAACAAATGGTTATAAATGGGAAGAGGTGATTAAATGTATGAAATAATTGGTGTTCAATTCCAAAAAGCTGGGAAGAAAGAATACTTCTCACCAAATGGGGAACGTTTTAAAGAAAATGACTTAGTTGTCGTTGAATCTAAACGTGGTATTGAACTTGGTAAAGTTAAATTAACGAATCGCCATGTAGGCAAAGATGATGTTGTCTTACCATTGAAAGAAGTTATCCGTCATGCGACAGAAGCTGATATTCAAAAATATCAAGATAATTTAAAGGATGCAGACGATGCTTTGGCATTATGTAAAGAGTTGGTAGCGACTCACGAACTTAATATGCGACTTGTTAATTGTGAATATACATTAGATAAAAGTAAAGTCATCTTTAATTTTACAGCTGATGATAGAATAGATTTCCGAACTTTAGTAAAATCTTTAGCATATGAATTAAAAACACGAATTGAGTTACGACAAATTGGTGTGAGAGACGAAGCGAAATTACTTGGCGGTATTGGTCCATGTGGTCGTTCGTTATGTTGTTCAACATTTTTAGGTGATTTTGAACCTGTTTCAATCAAAATGGCTAAAGATCAAAACTTATCATTAAATCCAACTAAAATATCAGGTGCTTGTGGTCGTTTAATGTGTTGTTTAAAATACGAAAATGACTATTATGAAGAAGTTAGAAATGAATTACCTGATATTGGTACAACTGTTGTGACGCCAGAGGGTGACGGCAAAGTTGTCGGATTAAATATTTTAGATATAACAATGCAAGTTAAAGTGAAAGGTTTCGAACAACTCTTTGATTATAAACTTGATGAATTACTTGAAGTCCATTCATAAGGGAGGATTATATTGTGAATAGGGACGAGTTGTTTGAAACGATTATGACATTAGAGAATGAACTTAAGCAAATTAATGAACATATGGAAAAGTTGAAAAACCAGGCAGTTGAATTAGTCGAAGACAATGTTGCCCTTCAAATGGAGAATGAAAGTTTGAAGCGTGTAATGGAAACAAGTGAAGACAATCAACAGAAAAAGCCAAACAAGAAATTAAAGCCACTTCAAAGTAAAGATAACTTAGCTATGTTATATCATGAAGGTTTTCATATTTGTCGAGGAGAATTGTTTGGTAAACACAGACAAGGACAAGATTGTTTATTTTGTTTAGAAGTGTTGAATAGATAATAAGAAAATCAGGCATGTTATATGCCTGATTTTTTTAAGTGAGGTGTTTAAATGCTGAATTCGGGAGAAAGACTCGACCAATTATTAAGAGAAGAATTTGAAATTATTCAAAATGATGATGTGTTTTCATTTTCAACAGATGCATTGTTATTAGGAGATTTTACAAAGGTACGAAATAAAGATAAAGTAATAGATTTATGTTCTGGTAATGGCATTATTCCTTTGTTATTGGCACACAAATCTCAAGCTAGTATTGAAGCGGTAGAAATTCAAGAGGCTTTAGTGGATATGGCTAAACGAACGATAGCTCATAATCAATTAGAAGACCAAATATCTATTAGACAAATGGATTTGAAGAATGTATCAACCTCATATCATCCTTCAACATTTGATGTTGTAACGGTAAACCCACCTTACTTTAAAGAAAATCAACAAATACAACATCAAAAAGAAGCACATAAAATTGCGAGACATGAAATATACTGCACATTAGATGATGTTTTAAAAGCAAGTAAGCATTTGTTAAAGCAAGGTGGTAAACTTGTAATGGTCCATAGAGCGGAAAGACTGATGGATGTCTTAAGCGCATTTCGACAATATAAAATCGAGCCTAAAAGATTAAGAATGGTATATAGTACACCTAACAAGAAAGAAGCGGTTACGATTTTAGTTGAAGGTAGAAGTGGTGGCCAAGCAGGATTGAAAGTTGAACAGCCATTTTATATTTATGATGAAAATGGAGATTATTCAAAAGAAATGAAGGTTGTATATTATGGTTAACCATTATACATATATATTAGAGTGTAAGGATCAAACATTATATACTGGTTATACGACAGATTTAGACAGAAGGTTAAAAGTCCATAATGAAGGTAAGGGTGCTAAATATACTAAAGTGAGACGTCCTGTTAAACTTGTATATCATGAGACATTCGATAATAAATCCGAAGCTTTAAAACGAGAATATGCTTTAAAACAGTTAAGTAGAAAACAAAAATTAGCGCTTATTAAGGAGGGGTAATATGTCTATATTATATTTAGTAGGAACCCCAATCGGAAATTTAGAAGATATCACTTATCGTGCGGTTAGAATGTTAACAGAAGTCGATTATATCTTTTGTGAAGATACACGTGTTACAGGCAAGCTTTGTCAGCATTATGAAATACAAACGCCTCTTAAGTCTTACCATGAACATAATAAAGATAAGTCTTCTGAGCAAATATTGAGGTTATTAGAAGAGGGCAAAGATATTGCGCTCGTTTCTGATGCAGGCTGCCCTTGTATAAGTGATCCTGGTTATGAACTTGTGAATCAAGTTAGGGATAATGGTTATCGTGTTGAAACGATTCCTGGACCTAATGCGGCTATTACGGCATTAATGACAAGTGGATTACCATCATATAAATTTGTATTTTTAGGATTTTTACCTAGACATGCGAAAGAGAAACATGATGTATTGGAAAAATGGATGACGAGAGAATCAACGTCTATGATTTATGAGTCACCTTATAGAATTAAACAAACGGTACAAGCAATAGCTGAAATAGATCCAGAAAGAAAAGTAGCAATTGGAAGAGAACTTACTAAGAAATTCGAACAAGTGGAAACGAATCAAATAAAGGTCATTGAAGAAATGCTATCAGATGAGCGTATACCTCAAAAAGGTGAGTTCGTCATCTTGATTGAAGGTGTCGATGAATCGACACAAGTGGATCATTGGTGGGAAGACTTGGATCTCGTTCAACATGTCGAAATTTATATAAATGAACATCAAATGAGATCTAAAGATGCAATTAAACAAGTAGCAGTAGATAGAAATATGAAAAAAAGAGATGTATACGAAGCGTATCATATTGACGAATAAACAAAAAAAGGAAATTTAAAGTAAACGATGTACTTTAAATTTCCTTTTTTTATATGCACCTTTTATTATTTTGATTTTTTCTCAATCTCATTAATTAGTTGCTGAGCGCCTTCTTTACTTAAGACAATTTTACCATCAGCTAAAACAAAATTGTCTTCAGAAACATCTCCAGTAACTTGACAAGTCATGTTAGGTGAGTATTTCTTTAAGATAATTTTATCGTCATCTGTATAAATTTCTAAAGCATCTTTCTCAGCAATGTCTAATATGCGTCGTAATTCGATAGGAATTACTACACGGCCTAGTTCATCTACTTTACGCACGATTCCAGTTGATTTCATCTTTTTACCTCCGTTTAATAAAACCATAATTATCTAATTCGACATTCATTCGACAATTATATAAATAGTATACTAATATGAATTGAAGAAAATGTCAATATAACAATATATTGCATACGTTTAAATTTTGAAATATAAAACAATTGTTATCTCTATACCATAATCAGGTAATATTGAAAAAATGCTTAATTTTCGGTATATTATATAGATAAGATATTAGGAGGAAACGCTGATGACGAAAGAGACTTTTTACATTACGACACCGATTTATTATCCGAGCGGGAATTTACACATAGGTCATGCGTATACTACGGTTGCTGGTGATGTAATTGCTAGATATAAACGGTTACAAGGCTATGATGTTCATTATTTAACTGGTACAGATGAACATGGTCAAAAAATACAAGAAAAAGCTAAAGAAGCGGGCTTATCTGAAATAGAATATTTAGATGGCATTATTAAAAGTATCCAATCTTTATGGAAGAAATTAGACATCTCTAATGATGATTTTATTCGAACTACTGAAGAAAGACATAAACAAGTTGTCGAAAAAGTCTTCGAAAAGTTATTAGCACAAGGTGACATATACTTAGGTGAGTATGAAGGTTGGTACTCAATACCAGATGAAACATATTATACTGAAACACAACTTGTCGATCCAGTTTATGAAGATGGCAAAATCGTCGGTGGTAAGAGTCCTGATTCAGGTCATGAAGTAGAACTTGTGAAAGAAGAAAGTTATTTCTTTAAATTAGATAACTATGCTGATCGTTTACTTAAATTCTTCGATGAAAATCCGGAATTCATTTTACCGATTTCTCGTAAGAATGAAATGATTAACAACTTTATTAAACCTGGTCTAGAAGATTTAGCGATTTCTAGAACAACTTTTGATTGGGGTATTAAAGTACCTTCTAATCCTAAACACGTTGTGTATGTTTGGATTGACGCACTTGTGAACTATATTTCTGCGTTAGGTTATTTATCAGATGACGATACGTTATTTAAAAAATATTGGCCAGCAGATGTGCATTTAATGGCTAAAGAAATCGTTCGATTCCATTCAATTATTTGGCCAATCTTATTGATGGCTTTAGACTTACCTTTACCTAAACGTGAATTTGCTCACGGTTGGATCTTGATGAAAGACGGTAAAATGAGTAAATCTAAAGGTAATGTTGTAGATCCGAACGTCTTAATTGATAAATACGGCTTAGATGCAACAAGATACTATCTCATGAGAGAATTACCATTTGGCGCAGATGGTGTATTTACGCCTGAAGCATTCGTTGAAAGAACAAATTACGATTTAGCTAATGACTTAGGTAACTTAGTAAATCGTACAATAGCAATGGTTAATAAATACTTTAATGGCGTACTTCCTAAATATAAAGGTAAATTACACCCATTAGATGAAGAGATGGAACAAATGGCTTTAGATACTAAAGATAAATTCTATTCATCAATGGAAAACATGCAATTCTCAGTTGCTTTAGCAGAAGTTTGGAAGTTGATTAGTCGTACAAACAAGTATATTGATGAAACAACACCATGGGTATTAGCTAAAGATGAAAATGAACGTGAAATGCTAGAAAATGTCATGATTCACTTAGTTGAAAACATTAGATTTGCAGCAGTATTATTACGTCCATTCTTAACACATGCACCATATGAGATTTTCCGTCAATTAAACTTGGAAAAAGGTAAACTTGATACATTTGAAAGTATTGAACAATATGGCGCTATTGATCAAGATATTAAAGTGATTGAAAAACCTGAGCCTATTTTCCCTAGATTAGATGTAGAGCAAGAAGTGGCATTCATCAAGGATTCTATGCAAGGTGGAACGACTGCAGAACCATCTGAAGAAGAAGCTGAAACTGCTGAGGAAGAAGTAGTACCATCTAAACCAGAAATTACAATTGATCAATTTGATAAAGTAGAAATCAAAGCTGCTACTGTTACAGGTGCAGACTATGTGAAAAAATCAGATAAACTTTTAAAAATAAAAGTAGATTTAGGTAACGAAAAGAGACAAATTGTTTCAGGTATAGCTGAATTTTATAAACCTGAAGATATTGTTGGTAAAAAAGTAGCGGTCGTTACGAACTTAAAACCAGTCAAATTACGTGGTGAATTATCAGAGGGTATGATTTTATCAGCTGAGAAAGACGGCACACTTACTTTAGTAGGTTTACCAAATGCAATACAAAACGGATCTATCATTAAGTAAAGTACTGAAAGGAAGATTCGAATGTTAATAGATACACACGTCCATTTAAATGCGGATCAATACGATGAAGATTTACAAGAAGTAATCGATCGAGCTTTGGAAGAAGGTATCGATAGAATGTTCGTCGTTGGTTTCGACACGAACACGATTGAAAGAACAATGAAATTAATAGACCAGTATGATTTTATATATGGCATTATAGGTTGGCATCCTGTTGATGCAATTGATTGTACGGAAGAACGTCTACAATGGATTGAAGAATTGTCTAAACACCCAAAAATCATCGGTATAGGTGAGATGGGATTAGATTATCACTGGGACAAGTCACCTAAAGATATCCAAAAAGAAGTATTTAGAAAGCAAATCGCATTAGCTAAACGTGTTCAACTACCGATCATTATTCATAATAGAGAAGCAACTCAAGATTGCGTTGATATCTTAAAAGAAGAAAATGCAAGTGAAGTTGGCGGCATTATGCATAGTTTCAGTGGCTCAAACGAAATAGCTGATGAAATACTCAAAATGAATTTCTATATTTCATTGGGTGGACCTGTCACGTTCAAAAATGCGAAACAACCAAAAGAAGTAGCTCAACATGTACCTTTAGATAGGTTACTTGTTGAAACAGATGCACCATACTTATCACCTCACCCTTATAGAGGGAAAAGAAATGAGCCTGCACGTGTAAAACTTGTTGCAGAACAAATTGCTGAATTACGTGGTATTTCTTACGAGGAAGTATGTAAAGCTACTACAGAAAATGCTGAAAGATTATTTAAATTATAAAATATGATGCCCCAAAACGGTTGTTTTGGGGCATCTTTAAAGAAGGAAATGAATATGAAGATAAATGAATTTGTTGTTGTTGAGGGACGCGATGATACAGTTAATGTTAAAAGAGCAGTAGATTGCGATACGATAGAAACAAATGGCTCAGCAATATCAAAAGAAACACTAGAAGTTATAAGACAAGCGCATGAAAAACGTGGTGTCATTGTATTAACCGACCCAGATTTCCCAGGTGATAAAATTAGAAATACAATCAAGCAGTATATCCCTAGTGTGAAACATGCATTTATACCAAGAGATAAAGCTAAAAATAAAAGAGGGAAAATAGGCGTTGAGCATGCCTCAATTGAAACAATTAAAGATGCACTTACAAATGTAAGTTCTCCATTAGAAGCGGACATTGAAACAATTGATAAAGCAGTCTTAATTGATCTTGGATTAATTATAGGACCAGACGCTAGAAGAAAACGCGAAATACTATGCAGTAAATTAAATATAGGCCATTCAAATGGCAAACAATTGCTAAACAAATTAAATGCCTTCGGTTATACTGAGAAAGATGTAAAAGAAGTACTGGGATATAAAGAGGAGTGACACGATGAACGATAAAGATATAGCAACACCTAAACGTACAAAAGCGTTATTAGATCAATATGGATTTAAATTCAAAAAGAGTTTAGGTCAGAACTTTTTAATCGATACAAATATTATTCAAAAAATTATTTCTGCTAGTGATATAGATGAGCATACAGGTGTTATTGAAGTTGGACCAGGAATGGGTTCACTTACTGAACAATTAGCGAGAGCTTCAAAGAAAGTATTGGCTTTTGAAATTGATCAAAGATTAATACCTGTATTAGAAGATACGTTAAGTCCATATGACAATGTAACAGTTGTAAATGAAGATATATTGAAAGCCAACGTCAAAAAAGAAATTGAAACGCACTTAAAAGACTGCGATAAAATTATGTTGGTTGCCAATTTACCTTATTACATTACGACGCCTATATTGATGAATTTACTAGAAAATGATTTACCAATAGATGGCTATGTTGTCATGATGCAAAAAGAAGTAGGAGAACGCTTAAACGCTGAAGTAGGTAGTAAAAGTTATGGTTCATTATCAATAGCTTGTCAGTATTACACTGAAACTGAACGTGTTTTAGTCGTCCCGAAGACTGTCTTTATGCCACCACCGAATATTGATTCAATCGTTATTAAATTAACGAAACGTATTGAACCGATCGTCGAAGTAGATGATGAGAAACTACTATTCAAGCTTTCAAAAGGTGCTTTCGGACAAAGACGAAAAACAATTTTGAACAATTATATTAATACAATTAAAGATGGCAAACTGCATAAAGATGAAATCGTCGAATGGCTAAATGCTTCAAACATAGACCCTAAGCGACGTGGTGAAACGCTAACAATACAAGAATATGCACATCTTTGTAACAATTTGAAAAAATACCCGAATTTATCTGTGTAAATATATTGACATTGCTTTATCAACTTGATAAAATTTAAATTTTATTTGACAAAAATCCACTTTCGTAGTATAATTTTATCTATAGCGAGGTGGGTCAATATGCCGAAGACTTTAGTAGACATCAAAAAAATATTGGAATGTCAATTAGGAAATCGTATTGTACTTAAAGCTAATGGAGGACGTAAGAAGTTAATTGAGCGAAGTGGCGTGCTTAAGGAAACGTATCCATCAGTTTTCGTGGTCGAATTAGATCAAGAGAAACATAATTTTGAGCGTGTATCTTATACATACACTGATGTATTAACTGAGAATGTCCAAGTAACTTTTATGAATGAACATAAAGAGGAATTCATCGTTCAATAATTAAAGGTATTTAATAAAAAACTCTACGCGATATGACTGTGATATGGCGTAGGGTTTTTTATTATGCCAAAAAATAGAATAAAGCTAATACTTTCTAACTTTTATTTATGGTAAAATCATAATAATAAGTTTTAGAGAGGGCAAGTATATGATTTATGAAACTGCACCAGCAAAAATTAATTTAACATTAGATACGTTATATAAACGTGAAGATGGGTATCATGAAGTGGAAATGATTATGACGACCATCGACTTGAATGACCGATTAACATTTGAGTGTAGAGACGATGGGGAAATTATTATTGATGTAGAACATAATTTTGTACCAAGTGATCATAGAAATTTAGCTTATAAAGCAGCAAAGTTGATGCAAGATAGATACAATATTGAAAAAGGTGTGAAGATTTCATTAGAAAAAAGCATACCGATTTCAGCAGGTTTAGCTGGTGGGTCAAGTGATGCAGCCGCTACTTTTAGAGGTTTGAATGAATTATGGGGGATTAACGAATCTTTAGAAACATTAAGTGAGTTGGCTTCGGAAATTGGATCAGATATTTCGTTTTGTATTTATGGAAAAACTGCTTTATGCCAAGGTAGAGGTGAGAAAATTACGCACTTACCTAAACCACCTTCAGCATGGGTTGTTATCGCGAAACCAGATATAGGTGTTTCAACGCCTGAAATATACGGCGCATTAGATTTGGAAAACAAGGAAGAAGTACAAACACAAGCGTGTCTTAAAGCAATCGAAAATAACGATTATGCCACAATGTGTCAGTCGCTTGGCAACAGCCTTGAAAAAGTTACAATGCAGCTGTATCCAGAAGTTGAGAAATTGAAGAATACTATGAGTAATACTGGTGTAGATGCTGCTTTAATGAGTGGTAGTGGCCCGACTATATATGGCTTTGTTCAAAAAGAAAGACAAGCTAAGCAAGTATATAATGCTTTGATGGGATGTTGTAACGATGTATACATCGCGAGACTGCTCGGATAGCTTTGAGGAATGCGAACGATTATAGTATAATTAGGCTTAAAATACGGAATAGAGATTGGAGTTTTATAAATGAGGTTTAAACGAAGTGAAAGAATCGTTTATATGACACAATATTTATTGAAACATCCGAACGAGTTAGTGCCGTTGACTTATTTTGTGAATCATTTTGGTCAGGCAAAGTCGTCTATTAGTGAAGATATACAAATTATTAAAGAAACGTTTACTGCTGAGAGACTTGGTATTATAGAAACGACTGCCGGTGCAAGTGGCGGCGTAACTTACCGACCTAAAATGTACGTCGAAGAAGCACGTGAATTGATTGAAAAATTGTGTGAATTACTAAAAGAAAAAGAAAGACTGTTGCCAGGTGGCTATTTATTTATGTCAGATTTAGTAGGGAATCCTAAACTATTAAATCAAGTAGGGGAATTAATCGCTACAATGTACATGGATGAAGAACTTGATGCGGTAGTTACAATAGCAACAAAGGGTATTTCTTTAGCAAATGCCGTGGCGAAAGTGCTTAATTTGCCAGTTGTGGTTATAAGAAAAGACAATAAAGTAACAGAAGGATCTACAGTATCGATTAACTATGTGTCTGGGTCTTCTAGAAAGATTGAGACAATGGTTTTATCAAAAAGAACATTGCCTGAATATTCGAATGTATTGATTGTTGATGACTTTATGAGAGCAGGCGGATCTATTAATGGTGTAATCAATTTGATGAATGAGTTTAAAGCTACAGTAAAAGGGGTATCAGTACTTGTAGAATCAAAAGAAGTTAAACATCGATTGATTGAAGATTATACATCTTTAGTTAGGTTATCTGACGTAGACGAGTACAATCAACAATTTTCAGTAGAAGAAGGCAACTGTTTAAAAAGATTTAATTAAAAGGAGAGTAATCAACATGAAAAGTATTAACGCAACAAACGCTCCAGAAGCTTTAGGACCATATTGCCATGCAGTAGTAGTAGATAGTTTAGTATTTACTTCTGGTCAAATACCATTAAATCAACAAGGTGAAGTCGTTTCTGAAGATGTCAAAGAACAAACTAAGCAAGTACTAGAAAATTTAAAAGTCGTACTTCAAGAAAGTGGCGCATCTTTAGATAGTGTCGTTAAATCTTTAATTTTCATAAAAGATATGAACGATTTCCAAGACATCAATGCCGTATACGGCGAATATTTTAATGAACATTTGCCTGCTAGAAGTTGTGTGGAAGTTGCACGTTTACCGAAAGATGTAAAAGTTGAAATCGAAATGATTGCAAAAATAAATAACTAACTTCAATTAATATGATGCTGCTACTTTAAATAGACAAAACAGGGGGCACACAAATCATGAAGGTAACAGATGTGAGATTAAGAAAAATTCAAACAGATGGAAGAATGAAAGCATTAGTTTCTATAACATTAGATGACGCTTTTGTTATTCACGACTTAAGAGTAATCGAGGGAAATTCAGGACTGTTTGTGGCTATGCCTAGTAAGCGTACGCCAGATGGGGAATTTAGAGATATTGCTCATCCCATTAATTCTGAAATGAGACAAGAGATTCAAGAAGCGGTTATGAAAGTATATGATGAAACAGATGAAGTCATTATTCCAAAATCAGCTCAAGAAGCCTCAAATTCAGAGGATAGCGATGAAGCATCAGACAGTGAAGAAGAATAACGATATTTAAAGTACTCAGCTCACGTATATTGATAAACAGTAGTTAAAATCTTGTGATTTTAACTGCTGTTTTTTTATATGTCATGATAATGGCATTGTTAATAAGGAAACGTTTACTTGAACTCTTTCTTGATACTATGCGGTCAATTAAATTATAATAGACTAAAGTGTGTATAAATGGAGGTATTTGCAATGCAAAAATATGCAGTTGTATTAGCTGCTGGTAAAGGTACAAGAATGAAATCTAAACTTTACAAAGTACTACATACAGTAGCTGGAGAAGCAATGGTTCAACATGTTATAGATAGCGTGAAAAATGCAGGTGTTGATAAAGTCGTAACAGTTGTTGGGCATGGTGCTGAAAAAGTCAAAGAAACAATCGGTCATGCATCTCAGTTTGTACATCAAGAAGAACAATTAGGAACAGCACATGCAGTAAAGAGTGCTAAGGATATATTAGGTACTGAAAAAGGCACAACAATTGTTGTATGTGGAGACACACCATTAATCAGTGACGAAACAATTAAAAACTTATTAGATTTTCATGAGTCTGAAAGTGCAGTAGCAACTGTCTTGTCTGCAAAAGTTGATAACCCGTTTGGTTACGGTAGAATCATTCGTGATGAAAATGGTTTGGTTTCTGGAATTGTCGAACAAAAAGATGCTTCTTCTGCTGAAGCTGAAGTTAATGAAATAAGTTCTGGTATATTTGCTTTCGATAACGAAAAGTTGTTTGAAACACTTGAAAAAGTAAACAATGATAACGCACAAGGTGAATATTATTTACCAGATGTGATTCGCATCCTAAAAGAAGAAAATGAAAAAGTTTCTGCTTTTATTACGAACGATGTTGACGGCATTATGGGTGTGAATGATAGAGTGCAACTTGCGAAAGCGGAACAGAAAATGAAAGAACGTATCAATCATCAACATATGCTAAATGGCGTAACATTTATTGATCCAGCTACAACTTATATCGGGAAACAAGTCGTAATTGGTGAAGATACAGTTGTAGAACCAGGTGTAAGACTTTCTGGCACAACAATTATAGGAAAAAATGTTACGATAGGAATGAATTCTGACATCAAAAATAGTACAATTAAAGATGATGCTACAATTAAACAATCTGTTATTACAGATTCAGTTGTAGGCGAAAACGCTACAGTAGGACCATTTGCACAATTAAGACCAGGTTCTGAACTAGGCAAAGATACGAAAATTGGTAACTTTGTTGAAACTAAAAAGGCTGTCTTAAAAGATGGCGCTAAAGTTTCACACTTAAGTTATATCGGAGATGCAGAAGTAGGTGCAAGAACAAATATTGGTTGTGGTTCTATCACTGTAAATTATGATGGCGTGAATAAATTCCGTACGGTTATAGGAGATGATGCATTTATTGGATGTAATTCAAATCTAGTTGCACCAGTAGAAATTGGAGATGGATCATTCATAGCAGCAGGGTCAACAATTACAGATGATGTACCAAATGAAAGCTTGGCGCTAGGTCGCGCTAGACAAACGACTAAAGAAGGATATTATAAAACGAAATAAAAGGAGCCGTCAAAACATGAGTCAAAATGATATCGGAGGAACAGAAATGTTGAACACTGAATATAAGAACTCTTCATTAAAAATATTTTCGCTTGAAGGTAACCAACCATTAGCGCAAGAAGTTGCCAATTTAGTAGGGATTCCATTAGGTAAATCTACAGTTAAGAGATTTGCTGATGGTGAAGTTCAAATTAATATTGAAGAAAGTATCCGTGGTTGTGATGTGTTTATTATTCAACCAACATCAAACCCAGTGAATGAACACTTGATGGAATTATTAATTATGATTGATGCTTGTAAACGTGCATCTGCAGCAAATATTAATATTGTAATGCCTTATTACGGTTATGCAAGACAAGACCGTAAAGCTAGAAGCCGTGAACCAATCACTGCTAAACTTGTGGCAAATATTATTGAAAAAGCTGGCGCAAGCAGAATGATAGCACTTGATTTACATGCACCTCAAATTCAAGGGTTCTTTGACATACCGATTGATCATTTAATGGGCGTACCAATTTTATCAAATTACTTCTTAGAAAAAGGTTTAGATCCTGAATCAACAGTTGTTGTTTCACCTGACCATGGTGGCGTAACAAGAGCGCGTAAAATGGCTGACCGTCTAAAAACACCTATCGCTATTATTGATAAACGTCGTCCGAAACCAAACGTAGCAGAAGTTATGAATATTGTTGGAGATATTAATGGTAAGACTGCCATCATTATCGACGATATTATTGATACAGCTGGAACAATTACATTAGCAGCAGATGCACTTGTTAAAAAAGGTGCGAAAGAAGTATATGCTTGTTGTACACACCCTGTATTATCAGGACCAGCAAAAGAACGTATCGAAAATTCTCAAATTAAAGAATTAGTTGTTACAAACTCAATTCAATTACCAGAAGATAGAAAACCTGCAAACGTTAAAGAATTGTCTGTAGCAGAATTATTAGCACAAGCAATTGTTAGAGTATATGAACAAGAATCTGTTAGTGTGCTATTTGATTAATTTATAATATTCGTGTATAATAACAAACGGTTCATTTTTATGGACTAAATAACCACTTACAAGCAGCAATTGTTGTTGATGGGTAAGTGTAGGAGCGCATATCGCGCATAAATGAAAGGTGGAAAAGATAATGGCTTCATTAAAGTCAGTTATCCGTCAAGGTAAACAAACTCGTTCTAGTTTACGTAAATTAAGAGCTTCAGGTATTATCCCAGCAGTTGTATATGGTTACGGTGCTAAAAATACATCTGTTAAAGTTGATGAAGTTGAATTCATCAAAACAATTCGTGAAGTTGGACGTAACGGCGTTATCGAATTAGGTGTTGGTTCAAAAACAATCAAAGTTATGGTTTCAGATTATCAATATGATTCTCTTAAAAACCAAATCACTCACGTTGACTTCTTAGCTATCAACATGAAAGAAGAATTAACTGTAGACGTACCTGTAGTATTAGTAGGTGAATCAGTTGGTGCTTCTGAAGGTGGCGTAGTTCAACAACCATTATTCGACTTACAAGTTACAACTACTCCAGATGCAATTCCTGAAAATATCGAAGTTGATATTACAGAATTAGCTATTGGTGATAGCTACTTAGTAGGCGACTTAGATGCAACTGATAAATACACTATCGAAAACGATAAAGAAGAAGCAGTTGTAACAGTAGTTCCTCCAACAGAAGAACCTGCTGAAGATGCTGAAGAAACTGCAGCTGAAGAAGCTGATGCAGTAGCAGAAGAAGAAGCTGAAAAAGAAGAAGCAGAAGAAGAAGAAAAATAATATTTTTTAAATCTTCAACCCAACACATTTGTGTTGGGTTTTTTTATTTAAGTATAGATAGATGAAATAAATCACAAAAATGCTATAATATATACTTAGTATTAATATGGAGGTTACAACATGAAATGTATTGTTGGACTTGGAAATATCGGAAAGAAATATGACCTTACGCGTCATAATATTGGCTTTGAAGTAGTTGATAAATTGCTTGATCGTCACCAATTAGACTTAGATAAACAAAAATTTAAAGGCGCATATACAATAGGGCTTATAAATGGAGAGAAAGTAATGCTTATTGAGCCTATGACTTTCATGAATTTATCAGGTGAAGCTGTAAGACCACTAATGGATTATTATAATATAGATATAGAGGATCTAGTTGTACTCTATGATGACATGGACCAGTCTCAAGGTCATTTGAGACTACGTCAGAAAGGAAGTGCTGGTGGTCATAACGGTATGAAGTCTTTAATTCAACATTTAGGGACAGACCGTTTTAACCGTATTAGAATCGGAATTGATCGTCCTACAAATGGCATGAGTGTACCGAGTTATGTGCTTCAAAAGTTCTCTGATGATGAAATGATTACAATGGAAAAAGTAATCGATCGCGCAGCAGATGCTTGTGAAGCTTTAATTAAAGGCGAAACTTTTCAGAATGTGATGAACCAGTATAATGGTGAAGTAATATGAAACACGTTATCCATGAAATCATACAAGCAGACGAACGATTTCAAGAATTAACGCAAATATTTGGAGAAAAGAACATACTCATAACAGGACTGAATCAGTCGAGTAAAGCGCTACTTATTTTAGAACAATATCTTAAAAACGATAAACAACTCGTTATCGTAACAAATAACTTGTATCAGGCGGATAAATTAGAAGCGGATATTCTTCAATTATTACCACCTGATGAAGTATTTAAGTTTCCTGTACAAGATATTATGATAGAAGCGTTCTCGACGCAAAGTCCCGATTTAATGAGTGAACGTATCAGAACATTAACCCAGCTTGCTCAAGGCAAGAAGGGCTTATTTATCGTGCCTATAAATGGCTTGAAAAAACAATTAACACCGAAGCACATTTGGAATGAACATTATAAATCAATTCAAATAGGTGATGATATTGATTTAGATGTATGGGCTAATCAATTGATTGATATGGGTTATAAGAGGCAATCGTTAGTATCAGCAGTTGGTGAGTTCTCGATTCGTGGTGGGTTGATTGATATCTATCCAGTAACTGGAGATCCTGTTCGAATTGAATTGTTTGATACTGAAGTAGACGGTATGAGATTGTTTGACGTTGAAACGCAACGCTCTTTAGGTAATGTTGAACAAGTTGAAATTACAACGGCTAGTGATTATATTTTTACAAGTGAACAAATCAGCCAACTTCCAGAACGTATGGAAGAAGCATATGAAAAAACAAGACAACAACTAGCTACAGAAATGCGTCCCGACTTAAAAGATACGTATCAAACGATATTGATGCAAAGTGATGAATTGAAAGATCATCAAATTTTAAGACGTGTGATTTCGTTTATGTATGATGAAGTCACAACTTTAACAGATTATTTTGCAGATGATGCACTTGTTGTTGTAGACGAATATAATCGAATTAAAGAAACTGAACATTCATTAGACGTTGAAATCGAAGAATTTACGCAATCGCTAATAGAATCAGGACAAGGATTTATTGGCCAACGTTTTATTTCAGAACATGCTTTTACAGAGCTGTTACATCAACATAAAATCGCTTATTTCACTTTATTTACTGCAAGTATGCCAGTTGAAATTGAAGAGATGGTGAAATTCTCATGTAAACCTGTTCAAAGGTTCTATGGACAATACGACATTATGCAATCAGAGTTTGATCGCTTTATGAAACAAGGATTCACAGTCGTATTATTAGCAGAATCTGAAACGAGAAAGTCTCGTATTCAAAGTATGTTAAACGACATGAAAATTCCAACTGTTATAGATAGGGTAGAACAAGTCGGTGACCGAGGACAAGCTGTCGTAACAGATGGCGCGCTGTCTGAAGGGTTCGAATTACCTTATATGAAACTTGTCGTCGTGACAGAAAAAGAACTTTTCAAAGCACGTGAAAGAAAACAATCTAAAAGAAGACAAAAGTTATCTAATGCTGAAAAAATAAAATCTTATCAAGAATTGAATGTGGGAGATTATGTTGTACACGTACATCATGGTGTTGGTAAATATTTAGGTGTTGAAACATTAGAAGTATCCGGCATTCATAAAGATTATATTAAAATTCAATACAAAGGTACCGATCAATTATTTGTACCAGTTGATCAAATGAATGATGTTCAGAAGTTTGTTGGATCAGATGATAAAGAGCCAAAGGTGAATAAACTTGGCGGTACAGAATGGAAAAAGACAAAAGCTAAAGTTCAAAAAAATGTGGAGGACATTGCGGATGAACTGTTGAAACTTTATCAAGAGAGAGAACAAGTTGAAGGTTATCAATACGGTCCGGATACTGAAGAACAAATGACATTTGAAATGGACTTTCCATATGAACCTACGCCTGACCAAGTCACTTCTTTAGAAGAAATTAAAGCAGATATGGAAAAAAGAAGACCGATGGATAGACTGCTTTGTGGTGATGTTGGATATGGTAAGACTGAGGTAGCAATAAGAGCTGCATTTAAAGCAGTCTTGGAAGGTAAGCAAGTAGCCGTGCTCGTACCAACAACGATTCTTGCCCAACAGCACTTTGAAACATTCAGAGAACGTATGCAAGAATATCCAGTAGAAATTCAAATGATGAGTAGATTTAGAACGCCTAAACAAGTTAAAGAGACGAAAGCCGGTATCAAATCTGGATTTGTAGACATTGTTGTAGGTACACATAAATTACTAAGTAAAGATGTTGAATATAAAGATTTAGGATTATTAATCGTCGATGAAGAACAAAGATTTGGTGTGAAACATAAAGAAAGAATTAAAGCATTAAAGACAAATGTAGACGTTCTTACTTTAACTGCTACACCAATTCCGAGAACGCTTCATATGAGTTTATTAGGTGTTAGAGACTTATCTGTTATTGAAACACCACCTGAAAACAGATTCCCTGTTCAAACGTATGTATTAGAACAGAATATGAGTTTTGTTAAAGAAGCACTAGAACGTGAACTTTCACGTGGTGGACAAGCATTCTATTTATATAACCGCGTGCAGTCTATATATCAAAAGAGTGAACAGTTATCTATGCTCATGCCTAATGCGAGAATTGGTGTTGCTCATGGACAAATGACAGAACGAGAATTAGAAGAAACGATGTTGAATTTTGTCGATGGAGAATACGATATTTTAGTAACAACGACGATTATTGAAACGGGTGTCGATGTTCCAAATGCTAATACATTGATTATTGAAGATGCTAATAGATTTGGATTGAGTCAATTGTATCAGTTGCGTGGACGAGTAGGCCGTTCTAGTCGAATTGGTTATGCATATTTCTTACATGAACAAAACAAAGTACTGACTGAAGTTGCTGAGCAAAGACTGCAAGCTATTAAAGAATTTACAGAACTAGGTTCAGGATTTAAAATTGCCATGCGTGATTTGAATATTCGTGGTGCAGGAAACTTATTAGGTAGTCAGCAACATGGCTTCATAGATTCTGTAGGTTATGACTTATATTCTCAAATGTTAGAAGAAGCGGTTAATGTAAAACGAGGTATAGAACCAGAATCAGAAGTACCACAACTTGAAGTAGATATTAAAATAGATGCCTATATCCCTGCTGAATACATTAAGAATGAACAAGCCAAAATTGAAATGTACAAAAAATTAAGATCAATTACGACGCAATCTCAATTGGAAGATATTCAAGATGAACTAATCGATCGTTTTGGTGAATATCCTGTTGAAGTTCAGCGTTTATTAGATGTTGTGGAAGTAAGATTGAACGGTATTCACTTCGGTATTACAGAAATTAAAGAAGTCGCTAAAGTGATACAACTGACAGCTTCAGAATATACAACAAATCATTTAAAAGGTGATGTGTTGTTTAAAGTTACTGAACCATTAGGTAGAAAACTAAAAATAGCTGTTTCAGACAATCAAATGGTGTTTAAATTACAAAAATCAAAACAATGGTTAGACGATCTGAAATTCTTAACTAATGTGATCAATGAAAGTTTGGTAGACGATGACACAATCTAAACCCATTTTTAATAGTGTATTGTTGTTAACAGGCACGATGGTCATTGTTAAAATTTTAAGCGCAATTTATAGAGTGCCTTACCAAAATGTTTTAGGTGATGAAGGATTATATGCATATCAACAAGTATATCCGCTTGTTGCGATTGTGAGTGTTGTAAGTTTAAACGCGCTTCCTAGTGTCATGAGTAGCTGGATGATTCAACGTAAACAATCAGAAATAATAGGTATGTTCTGGTTTTTACAAATGACTTGTTTATTGATAAGTGTTGCTATATTTTTAAGTGCACAATTGATAAGTGGACTGATGGGTGACACGAACTTAACGCCTATGATTCGTATGGCGAGTTTAGCGCTAATACCACTTGTATTTATCTCAATGGTACGAGGGTATTATCAAATGAAACATCAGATGAACTTTATTGCCGTTTCACAGGTGATTGATCAAGTCGTTAGAGTCGGTGTGATTTTAACCGCGATTTTGCTGTTTGTTGGCTTTAATATTTCGATTTATCAAGCTGGCACAATCGCAATCAGTGGATCTGTATTGGGATTAAGTTGTATTGCAATTTACTTCTGGTTTAAAAGAAAACCTAGATTGAGATTTTCCTGGGAAATAAAGTTGAAAGACACTAAAAATATCGTGACGATGACAATTTTGTATGCCATTTCTTATTTGATATTGATCTTATGGCAAATTGTAGATTCATTTACGCTTATACATCTGTTGCAAGAGAATGGTTATAGCTTTCATGAGAGTATAAAAGTAAAAGGTGTGTTTGATAGAGGTGCTTCATTAATTCAGATGGGGCTTATCATCACAACGACATTTAGTTTTGTGCTTATTCCATTGTTAACAGAACATCTGCAAAAGAAAAATCATCAACTCGTGAATGAATATGCTAATACATCGTTAAAGATAACAGTCTTATTTAGTATGGCTGCCGCATTTGGCTTAATGAACTTACTGCCATTATTAAATACTGTATTCTTTAAGACGAATGAATTAATCGGCACGCTGAGCGTCTTTATGCTCGCAGTTGTATTCGTGACATTTATCATTATGTATACAGCGTTATTGCAAGTGAAATTAAATAGAAATATATTATTTATTGCGCTCATGATTGGTATGGTAACGAAATTGATCGGGAATTACTGTTTTGTACTGCAGTTTGGTATATTTGGTGCAAGTTTATCGACAGTCTTGTCGCTCGCTATATATACATTGATTTTGCATGTACGTGTGATGAAACTTTATCAATTTCAACGTATGGGTTTGTTTATGATTAAAGTAATCACTTTACTTGCGATCATGTCTGTATTTGTACAAGTGGTACTGCTCATTCCAACGCACACGAGAATGACAAGTTTATTAATTATGTTACTGGCAGGTATTGTTGGCGTAATGGTTGTCATAATAGGTATAATAAAAATGAAAATATTAATAAAAGATGAATGGAAACATTTGCCTTTAATGGATAAAATAATAAAGGAGTAATTAACATATGGCACAACAAATACTAGTTGTTGGCTTAGGTAATTATAGTTTAGAAGAATTGCCAATGGGCGTTTACCGTAAACTTCAATCAGCTGACGTTATATATGCGCGTACGCTAGACCATCCAGTCGTTAAAGAATTAGAAGACTTAAATTGGCAAGGTTTTGATTATATTTATGAAAAGCACGATGATTTTCTTAATGTATATTCTGAAATTGTCGATACATTGATTGAAAAAGCTGAACATGAAAACATTATTTATGCGGTGCCTGGTGACCCAATGGTAGCTGAAACAACGGCGCAGCTTCTATTAGAGAAAGCGCCGGATGTACACGTGTTAGGTGGGAAAAGCTTTTTAGATGATATGTTCAGAGCTGTTAATATTGATCCGAATGACGGGTTTACATTATTAGACGGAACGAGTTTGTCTGAGACTTCATTAAATATAAGAACGAATACGATTATTACACAAGTGTATGATCAATTAGTTGCATCGGATATTAAAGTTACATTGATGGAAAGATATCCAGATGACCATCCTGTGCAACTCGTTTCTAATGCAAGACTAGGTGAAGCGGATGTCATTTCATGTCCATTGTATGAAATGGACCATCATGCTGAGCTATCAAATTTAACAAGTTTATTCATTCCGAAAATAACTAAAGATGAACAACTATATGGTGATTTTCAATATTTAGAACAAACTATTGATACATTAGTGTCCGAAGAAGGTTGTCCTTGGGATAAAGTACAAACCCATGAAACATTGAAGCGTTATGTACTTGAAGAGGCATTTGAATTAATAGAAGCAATTGATGAAGATGATATTGATCATATGATAGAAGAACTTGGAGACATATTGTTACAAGTGATGCTACATGCTGCGATTGGAAAGAAAGAAGCATACTTTGATGTAAGAGAAGTGATACAAACATTAACTTCTAAGATGATACGTAGACATCCACATGTGTTTGGTGACCAAGAAGCGAATGATATTGAAGACCTCAAGAAAATTTGGAATGATGAAAAACAAAAAGAAGGCAAAGTTAAACGTGAGAAACTAGAAAAAATATTTGCTGATTACTTTTTGAAGTTGTATGATAAAACCAAATTAGAGGGATACGGTGAACAATCATTAAAAGAATTTATAAATAAAGGAGATTTAACAATTTGAGATTAGATAAATATTTAAAAGTATCTAGACTGATTAAACGTCGTACACTTGCTAAAGAAGTGAGTGACCAAGGTAGAGTTAAAGTAAATGGTCAAGTTGCTAAAGCAGGAACGACTGTAAGTGTTGAAGATGAATTGGAAATTAGATTAGGTAATAGAATAATTGTTGTCAAAGTGACAGGATTATCTGAACATGCTAATAAAGAAAATGCGAAGACAATGTTTGAAGTCATCAAAGAAGAAAAAATTCAAGATTCTATATAAATAAGGAGGTACACCAATGGCGCAAAAAATTAAAAATCTAGATAATGAATATACACAGTCCCAAAACAAACAAAAAAAGACTGTCAATAAAACGCGCCAAGTGATACGCAAGCGACTTACCTTATTTGGTGGAGTATTATTGTTAATAATCGTTATTATGATCATCATGCTATTTCTACAAAAAAATCGTAATGATGAATTAGTGCAAGAGCGTAAAGAAAAAGCTGTCACATATGAAAAATTACAAGATAAAGAGATAGAACTTAAAGAACAAATTAAACGACTGAACGATAAAGAATATATAGAAAAACTCGCGAGAAGCGAATACTTTTTAAGCAATGATGGTGAAATTATTTTTAAATTACCAGAAGACAAAAAAGACGCGGAAAATGATAAATAATCTGTTTATGGCGTTGTATAATTTTGTATAGAAGCATATAATAAGGTTAAAGTGAATTTATATCAGGAGGATACAGTAATAATATGTCAATTGAAGTAGGCAATAAAGTCAAAGGGAAAGTTACAGGTATTAAGAATTTTGGTGCATTTGTTGAATTACCTGAAGGGAAAAGTGGCCTTGTGCATATCAGTGAAGTTGCTGATAACTACGTCGAGAACGTGAATGACCATTTAACTGTAGGCGATGAAGTAGAAGTTAAAGTATTAACAGTAGCTGATGATGGAAAGATTAGTTTATCTATTAAAAAAGCTAAAGAACGTCCAAAGCGCCAAGCGCCTAAGAAAGAAGCTAAGCCTGAAGACTTTGAGAAGAAATTATCAAACTTTTTAAAAGATAGTGAGGATAAGTTAACATCTATTAAGAGACAAACTGAATCACGTCGTGGCGGTAAAGGTGCAAGACGATAATGGATTATAATAAAAAGAGGCTAATTAGTTGAGCCTCTTTTTATTTTGACAAGATCAAATGAATTTTTGAAAATTGAGGTGTGTAATCATGCTGAATGTAACTTGGCAACAAGAGGATGATTTAGCTTTAGCTGTTTCGACAGGGATAGATAGCATGTCACTTTTACACATGTTAAACACAACTTATAAAGACACATATCGTAAGTTAATTTGTTTACATGTCAACCATGGTTTAAGAGAAGCCTCGCGAGAAGAAGCGAAATTTATAAAACAATTTTGCGAAAAACATCATATTGAAATATATATCAAGACATTGGATTTGAGCGAAACAGTTAGTCACAATAAGAGCATACAAGATATTTCTAGACAATTGAGATATGAATGGTTTGATGAAATGATGAAACAAACCGGTAGCGATGTATTGTTGACGGCACACCATATGGATGACCAAAAAGAAACCATTGCTTATCGACTATTTACTGGGAGAATTGGCCGTGCACCTTTAGGTATTCAACAAGTTCAAAAAAGAAATGAATATATGATTTGTAGACCGTTGTTAAATGTATCCAAATCATTTATAAAACAATATCAACAAGAAAATGATTTTAAGTACTACGAAGATGATTCAAATAAAGATAGTAAATATACTCGCAACTATTTACGAAATCAATTGTTGCCTGTTATTGAAGAAAGGCCAGAATTTTCAACAGATCATTTACTGGATTTAAATCAATGGATGAATGATGCAAGAAAATTAATTATAACTGCAGCAGATGATTTTATTGCTAAAGAAATAAAACTGTCTGATCATGTTGAAATTAATCGTGATGCATTTAATCAGCTGAACGATTTAATTAAGATTCAAGTATTAGATCAATTAATGGCTCAATATGTTAAACGAAGATATAGCGAGAAGTCATATAAAGAATGGATGCACGTATTTAATAATTTTTCAAAACAATCCGTCATTCCTATATCTGATGATTGGCAGTTTATAGTAGCATATGATAAATTATTACTATGTGAAGATATTGAGTTCAATGTAAATTCTAAATTTATAAATCGTAATGAACAATATGTATTTGGGAATTGGTTAATTGAAACGAAAGACATAGCATCGCCTTTATTTGTAAGAACGAGAATGTCTGGAGATCGTGTTCAGTATTATAACCGGGGAAATAAACATCACAAAAAAGTTAACAGAATCATGATTGACAACAAGATTGACATACATAAAAGAAACAATTGTCCAATTATTTTATATGGTGATGACATTATTGCAATTGGTGATTTTTGGATGGATTCTAACTTTAAAAACGCACTAACTATTACTTATATTGGAGATGACTTTAATGAAAGACTCGATTAAGTCTGTTGTATTATCAGAAGAACAGATTCAAGAAAGATGCAAAACATTAGGAAAGCAAATCACAGAGGATTATAATGGGAAGACACCTATTTGTGTAGGTATTTTAAAAGGTTCAATCATGTTTATGGCTGATTTAATTAAATACATTGATACACATGTAGAAATAGACTTTATGGATGTTTCTAGTTATCACGGTGGTACAGAATCAACTGGAGAAGTTAAAATTTTAAAAGACTTAAGTACTTCTGTTGAAAATAGAGATGTCATTATCATTGAAGATATTTTAGAAACAGGTACAACTTTAAATTCTATCGTTGATTTATTGAAATACAGAAATGTTAATTCTATTGAAATCGTAACATTGTTAGATAAACCGATGAAACGTAAAGTAGATATCGAAGCTAAATATGTCGGAGAAAAAATTCCAGATGAATTTGTTGTAGGATACGGACTAGATTATGCTGAGAAATATCGTAATTTTCCGTACATTGGTACACTTAAACCAGAAATATATCAATGATGCGTATAAGCAAGTTTAATTACTAGCGTATGAAATTACAAATATGGTAAAATTTTTGTTAGTTTTATTAATTGAGTAGGAGGACAAATTGAATGCAAAAAGCTTTTCGTAATATATTAATGATCGCGCTTTTAGCTATCGTCCTATTTGGTGTATTCCAGTTCATTAATGGCAATGGACAATCACCAAAACAGCTTACATATAATGAGTTTATGACGAAGCTAGAAAAAGGCGATTTAAAAACGTTAACTATTCAACCAGAACAGAATGTTTATATGGTTAGCGGTGAATTGAAAAAAGGTAAAGATGAAACATATACATCTTCTATTTTATTTAATAATCAAGATGACTTGAAAAAAATAACAGCAACTGCTGAGAAACAAGATGATTTGAAATTTAATGTTAAAGAAGAAGAAAAACAAAGTGTGTTTGTTAGTGTATTAACAACGCTTATCCCAGTTTTAATTATTGCATTTTTATTCATCTTCTTCTTAAGCCAAATGCAAGGCGGCGGCGGTGGCGGCGGCCGAGTAATGAACTTTGGTAAGTCAAAAGCCAAGCTATATGATAATCAGAAGAAACGTGTAAGATTCTCTGATGTAGCAGGTGCCGATGAAGAGAAACAAGAGTTAGTGGAAATAGTTGATTTCCTTAAAGATAATCGTAAATTCAAGAAAATGGGTGCGCGTATTCCGAAAGGTGTCTTACTAGTTGGTCCTCCAGGTACAGGTAAAACATTACTTGCTAGAGCTGTAGCAGGTGAAGCGGGTACACCATTCTTCTCAATCAGTGGTTCAGACTTCGTTGAGATGTTCGTTGGTGTCGGTGCAAGTCGTGTGCGTGACTTATTCGAGAACGCTAAGAAAAATGCACCATGTATTATCTTTATAGATGAGATTGATGCTGTTGGTCGTCAACGTGGCGCTGGTGTTGGTGGCGGTCACGATGAACGTGAACAAACATTAAACCAATTATTAGTAGAAATGGATGGATTCGGTGAAAATGAAGGTATCATTATGATAGCTGCAACTAACCGTCCTGATATTTTAGACCCTGCATTATTACGTCCAGGACGTTTCGATAGACAAATCCAAGTTGGACGCCCAGATGTAAAAGGACGTGAAGCAGTACTTAAAGTACATGCTCGTAATAAACCGTTAGACGAAACTGTTGACTTAAAAGCAATTTCTCAAAGAACGCCTGGTTTCTCTGGTGCAGACTTAGAGAACTTGTTAAATGAAGCATCATTAGTAGCAGCACGTTCTAACAAAACGAAAATTGATATGAGAGATATCGAAGAAGCGACTGATAGAGTTATTGCAGGTCCAGCTAAGAAAACAAGAATGATTTCTGAAAAAGAAAAAAATATTGTTGCTTATCACGAAGCGGGTCATACAATTATCGGTTGTGTATTGGATGAAGCAGAAATGGTTCATAAAGTTACAATCGTTCCACGTGGTCAAGCTGGTGGATATGCAATGATGCTTCCTAAAGAAGATCGTTACTTTATGACTGAACCAGAATTATTAGATAAGATAGTAGGTTTACTTGGTGGTCGTGTATCTGAAGAAATAAACTTTGGAGAAGCATCAACAGGTGCTCATAATGACTTCCAACGTGCAACAAACATTGCGCGTAAGATGGTTACTGAATATGGTATGAGTAAAAAATTAGGTCCATTACAATTCGGTAGTACGGATAGTGGACAAGTATTTTTAGGTAAAGATATGCAATCTGAACCAAATTATTCAGACCAAATTGCTTATGAAATTGATTCAGAAGTACAACGTATCATTAAAGAACAATACGAACGTTGTAAACAAATTCTAACTGAACATAAATCACAATTAGAATTAATTGCTAAGACGCTTCTAGTAGAAGAAACATTAGTAGCTGAACAAATTCAATCATTATTCCATGAAGGTAAGTTACCAGAAGTTAAATATGATGATTCTCATCTTAACCAAAATGAAGACTCAGATGAAGATAAATATGAAGGTGACTTAACGCAACAAGAAGGTACATTAGATATTGACGATGATGAAGTTGGTAAATCATATGAAGAAGTTAAAGAAGAAGTGTCACATGAAAAACGTCGTGAAGACACTGATTCAGATAGTGATTCGGACGAACCAGCTCATGAACAAGAGCCAAATATCGATGACCTAGGTGACAATAAACCGACAGATCGTAAAGAATAATTTCACAAAAGTCCCTTTCAACAAATTGATTGAGAGGGGCTTTTTTTAAAGAAGGAGTATAAAACATGACAAAAGATTATTTAGTAAGAGGATTAGCTTTCAATGATGAAGTGAGAGCTTTTGCTGTTCAAACAACAAATACAATACAAGAAGCACAAACACGCCATTACACATGGCCAACTGCATCAGCAGCATTAGGTAGATCAATGACAGCTGGTGTGATGATGGGATCAATGCTAAAAAATGAAGAAAAATTAACCGTAACAATTGATGGCGGAGGACCAATTGGTAAAATTATGGTCGATGCTAATGCGAAAGGTAAAGTAAGAGGATATGTACAAAATCCACAAACGCATTTCCCATTAAACGATCAAGGTAAATTAGATGTTAGACGTGCTGTTGGAACAGACGGTATGTTAAGTGTCGTTAAAGATATCGGATTGAAAGATTACTTTACAGGTTCTACACCAATTGTATCAGGAGAACTTGGCGAAGATTTTACTTATTATTTTGTAACAAGTGAACAAGTACCTTCAGCAGTTGGTTTAGGTGTATTAGTAAATCCTGATAATACAATTAAAGCAGCAGGAGGTTTCATCATTCAACTTATGCCTGGTGCATCTGAAAAAACAATTTCAGCAATTGAAGAAAAAATTAATCAAATGGAACCTGTATCTAAATTGATCGATAGAGGATTATCACCAGAAGAAATAATTGAAACAGTATTAGGTAAAGAAAATACTAGAATTATTGACCATATGGATGTTGAGTTCAAATGTAATTGTTCTAGAGAAAAATTCCTAAATGCAATTAAAGGTCTTGGAGAAGCAGAAATTGATGCAATGATTAAAGAAGATCATGGTGCTGAAGCAGAATGTCATTTCTGTAGAACAAAGTATCAATATAGCGAAGAAGAATTAATCGAGCTTAAGAACGCACTTTAATTTAGTAAATACTTTCACTTTATATGAAGTTTTGTTATAATCATTATATCCGATAAATAAACTAGGGTATAAAAACTATTTAGGAGTGAAGTGTAAATGGCTAAGAGAGTAAATAATATTGTAGAATTAATTGGAGATACACCTGTAGTTAAATTAAACAAAGTAGTTGAAGAAGGTTCAGCAGACGTTTATGTAAAACTAGAATACCAAAACCCAGGTAGTTCAGTTAAAGATAGAATTGGTTTAGCGATGATTGAAGCTGCTGAAAAAGAAGGCAAAATCAAACCAGGCGACACAATTATTGAACCAACATCTGGTAACACAGGTATCGGTTTAGCAATGGTTGCAGCAGCTAAAGGTTATAAAGCTGTATTTGTAATGCCAGATACAATGAGTAGCGAACGTCGTGCTTTATTAAAAGCTTATGGCGCTGAATTAGTATTAACACCTGGTGCAGAAGGCATGAAAGGTGCTATCAAAAAAGCTAAAGAATTAAAAGAAGAAAAAGGCTATTTTGAACCACAACAATTCGAAAACCCAGCGAACCCTAAAATCCATGAATTAACAACTGGTCCTGAACTTGTTGAACAATTTGAAGGTGTTCAAATTGACGCTTTCTTAGCTGGTGTAGGTACTGGTGGTACTTTATCTGGAGCAGGTAAAGTGCTTAAAGAAAAATATCCTAATATTCAAGTAGTTGCGATTGAACCAGAAGCTTCACCTATTTTAAGTGGTGGTTCACCAGGTCCTCATAAATTACAAGGTTTAGGTGCAGGTTTCGTACCAGACACTTTAAACACAGATGTTTATGACGATGTTATTAAAGTAGGTAATGAAGAAGCAATGGAAATGTCTAGAAAAGTTGCCAAAGAAGAAGGTATCCTTGGTGGTATTTCATCTGGCGCTGCAATTGTAGCTGCATTGAAAAAAGCTAAAGAACTAGGTGAAGGCAAAACAGTAGTAACAGTTCTTCCAAGTAATGGTGAACGTTACCTATCTACACCACTTTACGCTTTTGAAGACTAATTGATAAATAAATGATTATATAATAAGTATCACGTCTATAATAAATAACTTTTGAAGTTATTTCATTTAGGCGTGATTTTTTAAATTTGTTATAATAAATTTATCTATGAAAAAGGAAGGAAGACTATCTTGGTGAATACGAAAATTATGGGTATATTAAATGTTACGCCAGATTCATTTTCTGACGGTGGTTCATATAATAGTGTAGATAAAGCAAGACAACACGCTGAGAAACTTATCTCAGAAGGTGCGGATATTATTGATATCGGTGGTGTATCTACTCGCCCAGGTTATACAGAAGTCCCAGGTTATACAGAAGTAAGTTTAGAAGAGGAATTGGACAGAGTTATTCCAGTTGTAGAAGCGCTTAGTGATTTAGATGTACAACTTTCAGTAGATACATACAGAAGTAAAGTTGCTGAAGAATCTTTAAAAAGAGGCGTAACGATGATTAACGACCAGTGGGCTGGTTTATATGACCCGAATATATTGAACGTCGTTGCAGAATATAATGCTGAAATTGTGTTAATGCATAACGGCGACGGCAAGAGAGATGTTCCGGTAATGGAAGAATTATTGCTTACTTTATTAAAACAAGCAAACCAAGCAGAAATTTGTGGCATACCCGAAAAAAACATTTGGTTAGATCCTGGTATTGGTTTTGCAAAGTCTAGAGAAGAAGAACGTATTGTCATGTCACGATTAGATGAATTGGTCGCTACAGGTTACAATGTGTTGCTTGCGACAAGCCGAAAGCGATTGATCAATGACTTATTAGGTGGCGAAACTAATGTTGATGAACGTGATGAAGGTACAGCAGCAACAACAGCTTACGGAATAGAAAAAGGTGTCCATGCTGTGAGAGTCCACAATGTACAAATGAACAAAAGAGTAGCTAAGACGATAGATGCTCTGAAGGAGATTCGATTAAATGGATAGAATAATATTAGAAGGCATGTCTTTTTACGGATACCATGGTGCAATTGAAGCGGAAAATGAACTAGGACAAATCTTTATAGTAGATTTAGAATTATATTTAGATCTTTCTGAAGCGGGTGAAACAGATGACTTAGAAAATACTGTTCACTACGGTGAAGTATTTGAAGTAGTCAAAGAAATTATGGAAGGTAAACCAGTAAAATTAATCGAACATCTTGCAGAACGTATTGCAAAAGAGCTATTTTCGCACTATAATCGAGTATTGGAAACCAAAGTTAAGATTACTAAAAATAATCCACCGATACCTGGACATTATAAAGGTGTAGGTATTGAGATAGTGAGGAAGAGATAAATGCATACTGCATATTTAGGTTTAGGCAGTAATATGGGAGATAGGCAACATCAACTGCAAGAAGCTGTTAAATTGCTGAATGAAATTGACGGTATTCAAGTTGTTCAAGAATCTCCAATATATGAAACGAAACCAGTAGGATACACAGATCAACCTGATTTTTTAAATATGTGTATTGAAATCTCAACTGAATTAGAATCATCAGAATTATTGAAAGTTTGTATGATGGTAGAACAACAACTTCATCGTGTTCGAGTTGAAAGATGGGGACCACGTACAATTGATATAGATATTTTATTATATGATCAATCTGTTATTCAATCACCAGAACTAGAAGTACCTCACCCAAGAATGACTGAAAGAGCATTTGTGATGATACCTTTGAATGATATTGCCTCAAATGTTGTGGAACCTATATCGAAGAAATATATTTGGGAGCTATTGCCAAACGATGAACATGTAGTAAAGTATAATGGTGAAAGTAAATAATCTACGTGTGGTTTAAATAAAATAACAAGTGTAATTTAAATAAGGAGTGGAAAATCATGTCAGAAGAAATGAATGACCAAATGTTGGTTCGTAGAGAAAAATTACAAGAATTAAGAGATTTAGGTATCGATCCTTTCGGTAAGAAATTTGTCCGCAGTGGAGACTCTAAATCATTACACCAAGAATGGGACGAATTCAGTAAAGAAGAATTACATGATAAAGAAGACGAATCAGCTGTTGCTATCGCAGGTCGTTTAATGACTAAAAGAGGTAAAGGTAAAGCTGGATTTGCACATGTTAAAGATATTACTGGTCAAATTCAAATTTATGTTCGTAAAGACCAAGTAGGTGACGAACAATTTGAAATATGGAAACATGCAGATTTAGGTGACATCGTAGGCGTAAAAGGTGTTATGTTTAAAACGAATACTGGAGAATTATCTGTTAAAGCGAAAGAATTTACTGTTTTAACGAAATCTTTACGTCCATTACCAGATAAATATCATGGTTTACAAGATATTGAACAACGTTACCGTCAACGTTACTTAGATTTAATTACAAGTGAAGAATCAACTAAAACATTCATTACAAGAAGCCAAATTATTCAAGAAATGAGAACTTACTTAAATAATAAAGGTTTCTTAGAAGTAGAAACACCAATGATGCACCAAATCGCAGGTGGGGCTTCAGCTCGTCCTTTCGTAACACATCACAATGCGTTAGATGCTACTTTATACATGAGAATTGCAATTGAATTACACTTGAAACGATTAATCGTAGGTGGATTAGAGAAAGTATATGAAATTGGAAGAGTATTCCGTAATGAAGGTGTATCTACAAGACATAACCCTGAATTTACAATGATTGAATTGTATGAAGCATATGCTGATTACAACGACATTATGGATTTAACTGAATCTATGGTAGCAGCAATCGCTGAAAAAGTATTAGGTTCTACAACTGTACAATATGGCGAAGAATCTATAGATTTAGCACCTAATTGGAGAAGATGGCATATGGTTGATGCCGTTAAAGAATATACGGGTGTAGATTTCTATGAAGTTAAAACTGATGAAGAAGCACATGCTCTAGCAAAAGAACATAATATAGAAGTAGAAGATCGTATGACATATGGTCATATTCTGAATGAATTCTTTGAACAAAGAGTTGAAGAGAAACTTATTCAACCTACATTTATTTATGGACACCCAATCGAAATATCACCATTAGCTAAGAAAAATCCTGAAGATCCAAGATTCACTGATAGATTCGAATTATTTATTGTTGGTAGAGAGCATGCAAATGCGTTTACTGAATTAAATGATCCAATTGATCAACGTGAAAGATTTGAAGCACAAATGAAAGAAAAAGATCAAGGTAACGATGAAGCACATGAAATGGATGATGACTTTATTGAAGCACTTGAATATGGTATGCCTCCAACAGGTGGTTTAGGAATAGGTATTGATAGATTAGTTATGCTATTAACAAACTCTGCTTCTATTAGAGATGTATTACTATTCCCTTATATGAGACAAAAATAAATGTAACTAAAAGCCGTGCACAATTCCATATTGTGTGCGGTTTTATACTTTTGAAAGGCTTTAAAATGCGATTGATGAAGTTTTTTAAAGAAATATAAACTTTTTTGTCGTAAAGTGTTGACGAGTGTTTCTAAATTGTGTATTATATAAAGGTCGCTGAAAACAAGCGCATATCAATTCGAGATGTTTGTAAAGAAAGTTAATAAGGTGTAAAATTTACTATTGAAAAACCTTGATGAGTTCTTTATAATATATAAGGTAAGACAAAAACGAAACAACATTGTCTGGTGGCGATAGCAAAGAGGTCACACCTGTTCCCATGCCGAACACAGAAGTTAAGCTCTTTAGCGCCGATGGTAGTTGGGCTTACGTTCCGCGAGAGTAGGACGCTGCCGGGCGATATTGTTAATTGGAGAATTAGCTCAGCTGGGAGAGCATCTGCCTTACAAGCAGAGGGTCGGCGGTTCGAACCCGTCATTCTCCACCATTTTTGCCGGCCTAGCTCAACTGGTAGAGCAACTGACTTGTAATCAGTAGGTTGGGGGTTCAAGTCCTCTGGCCGGCACCATGTTTTAGAGCCATTAGCTCAGTTGGTAGAGCATCTGACTTTTAATCAGAGGGTCAGAGGTTCGAATCCTCTATGGCTCACCATTTTAAATATACTATATATAAAAATAATTATTTAGCGGAAGTAGTTCAGCGGTAGAATACAACCTTGCCAAGGTTGGGGTCGCGGGTTCGAATCCCGTCTTCCGCTCCATTTTTATTTTTTCTTGCCGGGGTGGCGGAACTGGCAGACGCACAGGACTTAAAATCCTGCGGTAAGTGATTACCGTACCGGTTCGATTCCGGTCCTCGGCACCATTTTTGTTTTTTGCGCCCGTAGCTCAATTGGATAGAGCGTTTGACTACGGATCAAGAGGCTAGGGGTTCGACTCCTCTCGGGCGCGCCATTTTAAATAACGGGAAGTAGCTCAGCTTGGTAGAGCACTTGGTTTGGGACCAAGGGGTCGCAGGTTCGAATCCTGTCTTCCCGACTTCTATTAATACTTATGGGGGCTTAGCTCAGATGGGAGAGCGCCTGCTTTGCACGCAGGAGGTCAGCGGTTCGATCCCGCTAGTCTCCACCATTTTAAAAATAGATTATGAACATTGAAAACTGAATGACAATATGTCAACGTTAATTCCAATAATTGAGTACTGAAAGTACTTCAGAGTGATTGGCTTAACCAATCA